>NZ_CAXBLF010000032.1:0-40067 GCF_963976535.1 uncultured Algibacter sp.
TCAACTTATTTTACTGATCCTCAATGGGTTAAATTAGTTTTTAACGAAGCATTGTTTTAATAAGACTATAAAAATCACCTCTAAGAAAAAGTTAAATATTAAGGTAACTTATAACGATGCTTTAAAGCATATTGAAACCTCAGGAGATGCAGAACTATCGTCGCTTGCAACTATGAATTTAGAAAATGGTTCATTAAAAACTAGAGGTGCTTCAAAAGCGGGGTTAACTGTGAAATCAAATAATTTTGATATAAATACTGATGATAAATCAAAAGTAAAATTAAACTTAACAAGTGAAAATTGCATCCTAAATTTAAGTGGAAATAGTAAAATTGATGCACTCATTAATACCACTCAACTATCGGCTACGCTTTATCAGCGTGCTCATGCAAATATTGAAGGTTCTTGTGATATTAGCAAATTAAATTTAGATAACAATAGCGTGTTTAACGGAAAAAACTTTACAACAGATACTAGCGATGTGGTTTGTGCCATTAGTAGCGATGCTTATCTTGAAGTAAAAGAAAATATTACTATTGAAGCTTCTGGTACGAGTTCTATTTATTTATATGAAAATCCTAAAATTATAATAAATAAGCTGACAGATACAGCTAAGCTTCAAAAGAAGGTTAAATAGAATATTTGTTAATTTACTTTTAGTTAATTCCTAATTAACAATTCTTCCACTTCTTCTAAACTCTTTCCTTTTGTTTCAATTACGAATTTCATTACAAACAGCAAGGACAAAACTGCCATTCCTGCATAAATTGCAAATGTTAGTGTTGGACCTAAATTTGTGAGTTCCCAAGGAAAGAACTGAGTTACGGTATAACTTACCAATGAATTAAAAAAGCCAACTACTGATATGGCAATACCTTTTATATTACCTGGAAAAATTTCTGAAAGTAAAGTCCACATTACTGGACCTAATGAGATTGCAAATGCAGCAACATATAGCAGAATAGCTATGAGTACCAATGTAGCATTAATGGATATGAAATTCTTAACTTCATTACGCTTAAAGTCATGTAATAGATCCTCGCTTAACAAGGGTTCAAGGTTGCTAAATAATTCTTTTTGAGAATTAAACGACATACCATTGAGGCTTTCTATAGCTGTCCTAATTTCCACATTATCTATCTTCTCAATGGTTTCATTATTAATATCGTAGGTAGCGTTGTTAAAAGCTAAGGTCGCCATCGACAATGCAATAGCCATGGTTGCAGTACCAATTATTAAAAGGGGTTTTCTTCCTAATCGGTCTATAAGCCTAATGGCCACAAGCGTAAATACTAAATTCGTAAGACCAACAACAATAGCTTGTAAAAATGAAGAGTCTGTGCTTACACCAGCTTGTTCAAAAATGGTTGGTGCGTAGTAAAAAATAGCGTTAATACCAGTTATTTGCTGAAAAAATGCAATCCCAAATGCAATAATTATTATGGTTCGCATCCTATTACTGAATAAATCAGAAAACGTCCCTTTGACCTCTTTCTTTGCAATGCCTCGTTGAATTTCATTTATGGTGGACAATGCATAATCTTTACCCCCTATTTTAATTAAAGTCTTTTCTGCTACTTTAACTAAATTCAATCTTTGTATCAACCATCTTGGGCTTCTTGGAACGGTGAACAATGCTAAAAAATAAACAAATGCAGGAATTGCTTCAACCCCTAGCATCCATCTCCAGCTTTCGCCTTCTAAATCCTTTAAAAAATAGTTGGAAAAATAAGCTACCGATATCCCAATAACGATATTAAGTTGATTAAGAGACACCAAGCTTCCTCTTAATTTTGGCGGTGCAACTTCGGCAATGTAAATAGGCGCTATTAAAATGGCGCCTCCAATACCGATGCCTCCAATAATTCTGGCAATAACGAACTCGATATATCCTGTGGCTAAAGCTGACCATGTTGCCGAAACCGTAAATAATATGGCTGTTATGATAAGCACTTTCTTTCTCCCAAATTTGTCGCTTAAAGGGCCTGCCGTAATATTACCAGCCATAGCACCAAAAATGACACAACCCACAGAAAACCCCAATTCCCAATCGGACATATTGAAATACACTGTAATTCCACCTACAGCTCCAGAAATTACGGCACTATCAAAGCCTAAAAGAAAACCTCCTAAGGCTACTATAAAACTTATAAAAATGGTGTATGATTTATTCATAACATGTGGGTTTTATAAACTTAAATACTAATATATTATGGATTGTATGGCACGTGGTTCTAATTCTAGTAGAACCTCACTGTCACTTACAATAAGTTTATAAGCTATTGGTTTATCTGTTTTATTCATAACCACAGTAACAATTTTACCATCTTTATTTCTAAATGATGTGCTTTCAAGAGTGCTTCTACTTGTGGTTGTACTTATTCGTTTAGCTCCAGGTCTTATAAATTTAGAAAAATGGCCAATGTAATAATAAGCAGGTGTATAAATTAATTCTCCTGTTTGCGTGTCTGCATGTACTGGAGCAAAACAGAAGTTGCCAACGTGGTTTGGCCCTCCTTTTTCATTCAATAAGATATTCCAATCGGTCCAACCTACAGTTCCACTGTTAAAATCATTAATCATAGAATTCCCATAACGCTCTGCATTTGGCCAGAAATGGTATTTTTTAGGATCAAAGTTTTCGTTAGTTCCTTCGGTAAACAATAAGTTTTTGGTGGGAAAAGATTCTTGAATATTTTTAAGATTATCGAACTTAGGCTCACCACCTGTCCAAGTTTCATACCAATGAAAACCGATGCCCCAAGCGTATTTTGCTGCTTCGGGGTCTTCAAAAATAGTGTTTGCGCGATGCGAGATTAAATCTCTATTATGGTCCCAAACAACAATGTTTTTATCTTTTAATCCTTCTTTTTCAAATGTTGGCCCTAAATGGTTTTTTAAAAAATCGCGTTCTTCTTCAGCAGTGTAAATACAGGATTCCCAAATTTGAACTGCCATGGGCTCATTTTGTATGGTTACTCCCCAAATAGGAAGGCCTTCTGCTTCATAAGCTTTAATAAATTTTACATAGTAATTCGCCCAAGATTGATAATACTTTGGAAGTAGTTTTCCACCATACAACATATTATTGTTTGTTTTCATAAAGGCAGGTGGGCTCCATGGACTCGCATAAAAAACCAAATTATCTTTTATTAAAGCAGCTGCTCTTTTAATCATAGGTATTCTATATTGTCTATCTATTTCTATAGAAAATGTTTTTAATTGGGCATCACCTTCTTCAATGTAGGTATAGCTTGCTGAACTAAAATCGCAACTGTGTATATTGGTTCTAATCACATTATAGCCTATACCATCTTTCCCAAAGTATGCTTGTAAAAATTGATCTTGTTTTTCTTCACTTAATGTTGCAAATACTTCTGCGGAAGCATCAGTTATAGCTCCTCCAATGCCTAGAAATTTTTGAAATGTCTTTTTTGGATTTACAAATACAGCAACGTCTGTTTCTAAGGGTTGTATTTGTTTTTGAAAAGTGTACTCTCCTGTTTTTGTTAATCTGAGCTCTGTATCTTTTGCTGTTGTATAAACTTGAAGTTTTTTGTTCTTATATGTTTTTACAGGTGCAATGGTATTAACTTCTGTATTGTCTTTTTCTGTTTTCGATTTAGTTTCTGTGCATGATAAAGTTAAGGCCAGAATAAAAATTGCTGAAAAAAAAATATATTTCATGGTTATGGGTCTTTTATGTTTTCTTTTTTTATTTTCGGTATTCGTGTTTTACCCAATCTACTTCCATGACCCATTCGCCGGTCATTGGTGAATCTGTTATTTTAGCATAGTTTAAAATCGCAAACATGGGTTCAGGGTATTTGTCCCCTTCTCCAACATTACGGTATATTTCTTTACCGTCAAGTCTATAAACAAGGTCGCTACCTTCCCACTCAACAGAGTATTCATGATACTCGTTCAACGTAGCATCAAAGCCTTTGCGTAAACTCCACCAGTCTCCTTGACCACATTCACCTAAACTTTTAATAGCACCCGTGGTAAAATTATTTTTTTGATGGTCGCCATGGTGTTCAAATATATCAATTTCTCCAGACCCAGTTAAGGGCCAACAAATATTTTCATCAGCTTCTTGTACGGGTGGTTCGTTGTTTTGTGCGCCTAACAACCACCATGCTGGAAACATACTGGCTTCTCCATTGCTTGATAATTTCAATCTTGCAGTCCATTTGCCTTTTATGAATTCCTTTTTGTTTTTTGAAGCTATTCTGCCAGCCACATACTCGGTATCTGGATGTTGTTTACCTTGTTTATCAAAATTATCACAAGGACGTTTCTCCCCAATATTAACAACTTTTAGCTTTAACTTACCATTACTTACTTCTCGTGTGCCAAATTCGCCATCAGGCACATAACAATGTGTTTCATCATTTACCCAAATGCGTTGGTCTTGCCAATTATCTGGATTAAAAGTATTAAAATCATCTAGAAAATCTACGTTCCAACCAGTAGATGTTTCTATTTTATTTGAATATTCTTTTTTCCCATTTTTACAGGCTATTGTAAGAATTCCGATTAATAAGCAGCATAGTAAATGGTTATAATGTGTTTTTATCATGATTAAGGGTTTTATCTAGTTTAGTTTACTCTAAATTGAAAAGTTTGAGAGTGAGACTCATTTCCGCTTTCATCGGTAGTAATAACTTTCCAGTAATATATTTGCCCAGGGCTAACGGTTACATTTAAGCTATTTACGGTTGGTTTTCCAACTTCTGTAGTTGGTGCACTGATGGTGTCCAATAAAATAGTATAAGATGCAATATCATTATCAATATCTGTCGCTTCCCATTGTAACAAAACAGTTCCTTCGTCCACACTTGCTCCCATTTGTGGGCTTATTACTTCGGCTGGAAATGGTGGATAACTTTCTTCTGGCAAACCGGCATTATAAAACTTCCAGGTTTCGCTATCAGCGGTGGCAGTACCGCTAATAGCTTTAGATTTTACAACCCAAGAATAGGGTGTTCCCCTTAAAATCCGAATTAAAAACTCATTGGCAACGGTTTTAATCTCTCTTGAAGTGCCATCATTCAAATTGGTAAGTGTTAATATGTAAGAACTCGTATTTTCTGCTGCTTCCCATTCAAACAGCACATCTGTTTCAGTATCTGAAACTATTATACCTTCGTTGCATTCTTTATTGTTTTCTGGAAATATAAGGGTTGCTGCACTAGGCAAACCTTCAACAATACCATCGGCTTGTTTATCGTCACTACTGCATGAAGTAGCACTAGTTATTGCTAGTAAACATAGCGGAATTATTTTTTTGAATGGATTCATTATTTTATAATTTTATAGTTAAATGTATTCTCTTTTGATGCTATTTTTAATAAGTAAATGCCTTTTGGGATACTCGATACATCAATTTTTAACTGATTAGTTGTTGCGTGAAATGTTTTAGAAAACAGTAATTTTCCTGTTAAATCATAAATTTCAACGGGTACTTGGGTTTCGTAAAAATCAACAGAACTAACCTGTATTGTGTTGTTTTTTAACGGATTAGGAAAGACAACAGGTTGACTATTAAACATAATAGTTTCGTTATAAACCCCTTGACAATCTTTATTGGTTTTAACACTTAAATTATTTACACCTTGAGCTAATTCTAACTCAATTTCACTTTCACTTGTAATTGTGACTTCATTATTTAGGCTTACATAATATAATTCTCCACCATCTAATGAGACTGTTATGTTTTTACTGTTGGCACTCTTGCCTGTTTTAGTGTTACTGCTTTTCCCCGTTGAAACTGATAATTCATCAGGTTCTGTAATAACTATTGTATAGCATTGTTCATAATTTGATACCCCAATAATAGTTATACATAAATTATAAGTTCCTGCCGATAAATCATCAAATCCAACTTCTGAAGTAAATGTTTTTGTTTCTGAAAAGCCATCGCCTGAAAGTGTTACCGAATAATTATAATTTTCTATGGCCAGTATGCTTATACTTCCATTGTTTTGAGATCTACAGGTTTCACTAGAAATGGTCAACACATAATTATCTGCGGGTAAAGAAAATATTTCGCATCCTGATACATCAACAGTAGTGTTTTCTGGTGTATTGGGACACAAATCATCTGCATCTAAAACACCATCTTTATCGCTATCGGGATTATCAAAGGCCATCCAGTTAAAGTTAAAGCCTCCAGCTAAAATCCGCATTCTTAATTTATGGATACCTGCTTCGATAAATAAATTATCACCAACGGTTTCCCAAGTTTGCCAGCCGCCTGTAATAACAGTATTTACAACCACTAACTCTGTTTCAACGTCATTTTCATCAACTGAATACAAACCTATTTGTCCTTCGCTAAATCCAGCTACTCTAAATTTAATACCGTAATTACCGGATTGAGGAACGAAAATGGAATAGTCCGCATAGTCTCCAGAATCGGTAAATCCTAAGTTTTTACCTGCACCTTCATCAGTCGTATCTTCCAGTGCCATACCAATCATATAATCATAGTCTTCCACCTCAATTAACCCAGGTATTATTACACGGTCTGGCGACTCGTTATTAATGGGTAAATCTGTAAATGTATTCAGTGTTTTAGCTGACTGCGATTGAATTGACGTGCCCGAGTAACTTACTGTAATGTCATCGCTTTTAATCAAATATTTATCTAAAGTGAGTATAAAGGTTCTATCCTTTAAAGGGTTTTCATCAACCGATGTTATGACCCTTTCTTCACCATTAACAAGTACTGTAAACTGACCTAAAGTTCCATCAAGTGATGTTGCCAATAAAGTTTCACTAATAGCTATCTCAATAGATTTTTCATTTTCACCCGTTTTACCATTTAAGGCAGTTAATTCGAGTGCATCAACGGTGCCTGTTTTTTCAAATTCAATACTGCTTATATTAAAAGGAACATTATTACTGAAGTGCAATTTTAAAGCGTGTTCACCTTCTTCAAGTATAATATCTAAAACCTCGATGGTACTAAATGTAGACCAACCTCCTGTTGAACTTACTGTTTGAATCGTGGAAACTTCCTGATCATCGATGGAAAGGAAGAATTCTCCTCCAGTTTCTTGGGTCGCCAATCTCACGTTTGCTTTATATGCAGCAGTTTCATCTACCTCAACGGTATATTTGATCCATTCCCCTTGCTCAACAAAACCTACATGAAAGCCATTACTATTAACATTGTCTGTATTTTTTTCAATATCGACACCATCATTACGGTATGACCATCCACTGTTCCATGCTTGAAACTCACCGGTCGATACATGATAGTTAGCAACAACAGTATCGTAATATGCGAAATTATTTTTTCCTAAATCAAAGTCTGCCATGTAAACCACTCCTGGAATTGCCGTTGGTGTTCCGTTATAAGGAATAGTTTCATCAGTTTGCACTTGTCTTATTAATGCATCAGGCACGTCTTTTCTATACCTGCTGTTATCTACCAACAGATTATCTGCGAGTTCCATCATGCTATTAAAAGCCTCTGTTGCACTTGGTTGGGGACCGTTGCCTTGCCAGTAATCTAAAATATCCTGATAACCTGGATTAATATCAATAGCGTAAGGGCTATTTACATTACCAATTTTACGCATGGCCCACCAAGCCCAACCAATGTTATTGTTTTCAAATAAGGACACTGCATCTGTGTACCAAGTGTTGGAGTTTTCTCCTGATTCGCCCATCCAAAGCGGCACATTGTATTCTTCGCTTAATGGTAATATCCAATCAAGGTCTCCGGGATTGTTCGTATTCCAATATTTATGAAAACTATAGACCAAATTATCATCCCAAGGCGGTGTTAAGCCTGTATGGTCATTGGCATAGGAATTCCCCTCTATATACAAAATATGTTCATCGCCTACACCTCTTATACCTTCTGTGATATCTTCGTATATTTCTCTTAATAGCGCATTTTGAGGTCCTAGGTCCCAATGGGTTTCATTGATGAGATCATAGCCTCCTATCCATTCATTCTCTTTATATCTATCAGCAATTCTGGTCCATAATGCCACAAGCTTATCCCTGTTTTCCTGACTTTCCCATAATGATGGATATGCAGGGTTATAGTCGTTAATTTCTGGTGAAGCGGCACCTTGGCCACCGGGTGTAGCGTGCATATCCAAAATCACATAAATGTTATGAGGCGCAGCCCAAGCCAGTACGTTATCAATTAGTTCAAAACCTGTTTCAATCCATGTGTTTTCGCCTGCAATTGGTTCTTCTTCAATGGGAAGTGTAAACAAATTGTAATGCATTGGGATACGAATACTATTGAATCCCCAAGCTGCCAAAGAATCTACATCGCGCTGCGTAAAATGATTTTCCCGCCATTTTTCAAAAAAGGTTTCGGTATTGGTATCTCCCATTAAATCAACCAGCCTCGCTTTTATCTCATGTTGTGCACCTGCAAAACCAGAAGTCTGCATCATGTAACCTTCCATGATTTGCCAGCCACCAAGACCATAGCCTCTTAAAAGAACTTCTTCACCATTTGAATTGACTATTTTTTCACCTTCGGCTTTTAGCCCTTGACCCCAACTTAATGTTGTTGTTAATAGCAAGCCCGTTAAAAGCAAGTATTTTTTCATAATATCTTTATTGTATTTTTTAATTTTTTGGCCCTAAGCTGTTTATACTGGATAAAATATATATGTTCATTTTTTCCTTGATGAAAAAACGAACCAAAAAAATCAAGATTTAAGAAGCTTTTACTAAAAATTTCTTTTGCTACGGCACAAAAATAAAGTGCCCTGATTTTTTTGAACCATTTGATAAACATCATGTTCTTGGTTATTTATGGACTATTTTATTCCGACGATTTTTGTTTGGCCCTTCGCTTCTCCCGTATAGCTATCGGGACATTTTTTACGTAAAATCTTCTTAGGTCATCTAAATATTAATCCTATCGTAAAGCCATACACTTTTAAAAAATAACCCACTCCTTTCAACTTAGAGCCCATTTTTTAATCTGAAAGAATAACGGTTACTTTTAATGTGCTCTACTGATTGTTTAATCCAACCAGTAGAATACACATTAACAAACTAAACTAAAACTAACTAATAGTTACCATAAACCTCTTATAAGCTTTATGCCTAACTATATTTTCACTAATGTCATGTTATCGATAACTACACCGCTGGTGCCATAAGTTTGTCCTCCTGTTCTAAAGAGTAAATAGTAAATTCCAGAACTTGTAATTTCGAACTGACCAGGATTATCATTCTCATCACAACCTGATGATGCCGCTTTTCCTGAATATGTTTTTATACTGCCACAATCCCAGGCGTTGTAAGCCTTAAGCACTTGTTGATCTCCAGAATACTCTACATTTTGAACAGGTTCGGTTGCTCCAATGTAAACTTCCCCCCAAAGGTCATTTATTCCAGAATACGTCATATCCATATCAAATTGATAGGTTCCAGGTTCTAACGTTACAGCCGTATAAATTCCCATATGTTTCCAATCGGAATTAGTGGTTTCATCAAACTTCGCTACACCATCGGCAATAGTTACTACACCATTGGTATTCGCTGCTTCATATTGGTTTACAATAGTCCAACCGCTGTCGTCACTAAAAGTTCCATTTGTGATAAGGTTATTTGAGTCTCCAAATATTACGTCTCTTAAAACCTCATCAGAACCATCGATATTTGTAACCGTTAGTTTAACTGTATAAGTACCTTCCTCGGCATAGGTATAAGTTGGATTTTCTTCAGTAGAAGTACCGCCTCCGTCTCCAAAATCCCATAAATAAGATTCCCCGAAATAAGATGTATTTGTAAAGGTTGCTTCAAGACCTGATTTTGCTACTGTAAAGCTTGCAATAGGTGGGAATTTTGGAGGTGTGATAACAACTCCAGGCTCTATAGGATTTATTGAAACATTATCTAAGGAAAGACCTGTACCATAATCAGCTCCACCACCTCTAATAACAAAATAAACCGTACCTGTAGTATCAAACTCAACCAATCCTCCACCTTCGCCAACACAACTAATTTCAGTAAGCGGGCTATCGAAAGGTTCATTACCACATCCGGACCAAGTATTCAGTCCCAAACGAGCTCCCCCATCCGTATAATCTTGACCTGGCACTGGAATTGCCGCTCCAATATATACTTCATACCAAGAATCTGTCAATCCACTTCCTGATACTTCCATACCAATTTGATAAGGCACATTTGCCTCCACATGCACTGGCTGATAGATTCCTACTTGCCCAAAGCTTCCGCCAGTCCAAACGGCTTTATCACCGGTAAAGTTTACATCAACACCATCAGAAATCGGCAAAATAGTCCAATTATCACTACCATTAAATTCTCCATTTAACAAAATATTAGGCCCTTGAAAATCGTCGTTAATCACTATGGTTTGAATGGATTCAGCAACGCCTCCATCGGTAAAAATTTTGAATCTTACATCATAATCGCCCTTTCTTAAAAATATTTTACTCGCTTCATAGCCTTCTGAAGAAGAATTATCACCAAAATCCCAATGTGTGTACCAAGTTTCTACCTCTGTATTCGCAGTAAATATGACTTTATTTGGATTTTCTTCACTAAATGTAAACGAAAATGCTGCGTCTTCGCTTGTAGGCACATAAGCCGTAAATTTATCATCATCAGCACAGGCTGTGGAAATTATAATAATTCCCAGCATTAAAAACCTGCTTAAAAATTGTATTGTTTGCATATCTTTTTCTTTTAATTATTTTTTAATCGTAACCTGGATTCTCTATAAGTTTGTCATTGTTGTTTCTTCTATCTTGACCAATTGGCAAGTAATAATGACGTTCAAAAAAGTTCATTTTTTCTGCTTCGGCATCAAAGGTTTCATAACTAAATGTTGCATTTCCAAAACCGTCAACACGCCTCAGTATTCTTAGGCCTTCCACTTGTATGCTCAAAGCTTCGGTAGCTATACGCCATCTTCTTACATCCCAATAGCGGTGGTCTTCAAAAGCCATTTCAAGCTTTCTTTCATTACGTATTCTGTCCCTTAAATCTGTTCCAGAATACGACTCTAGTCGCAGATTTTGTTGTAAACCAGCTCTGGTTCTAATAGGTTCTATAAAATCCCTGGCTGCACCTTCCATATTTAATTCTATGGCTGCTTCTGCCGCATTTATATACATTTCTCCAAGCCTGAATATGATACCATCCGTACCTGAATAGAACTCCTTTATAAAAAGCGGAGACCCACCGTCTTCTAAGTGTTTTCTAACATAGAATCCTGTTTTTGTTGCATCTGGGTGTATTCCTAGACCATCTTTACCAACACCTGTACCTCTATCTGTATCTATCTCTCCGCCTGTTTCTGTTCCATACCATAACTCAACTGGCAAGCCCTGGAAAATATCGTTGTTGGTCAATAATGTGCCCTTCATTCTTGGGTCACGATTCTCAAAAGGATTGTTTTCGTCATAACCTGAACCGGGTTCGCTTGGTAAAAGCCCGGTGTCCAACATTTCATAACTATCCAAAAGCTGTTTTGTAGGCGACATGCTTGCACCCCAATCTACTCTATAGCTATAGGGCACATTGTGCAAATCGTAAGAATGCCCTTTTTCAAAAGGAATCCATATTTTCTTAAAAATGGTTTCATCATAAGTCTCATCAAGAAAAAGATTTGCATAATTATCACTTGGGTCTGGATAGTTATTAAATAATTCATAACCACCCTCATTGATTATCTTTTGTGACGCTGCCAATGACATTTGGTAATACCCATCTGCATCCGTAGCTGGAATTCCAACCAATCCGTTTAACTGTACAGTGCCATATTTTGCAATACTGGCCGCATATAAAGCTGCTCTAGATTCCAGTGCTTTTGCTGCCCATTTTGGGGCTCTTCCTCTTTGGTCGGACCATCTGTTTGGTAATAAATCAAATGCTGCCTGCGTATCCGTAAGAACCTGCTCATAAACTTCTTTTTCAGTATTCCTTGGCGGGAATAATTCCTCCTGTGGTGTAACGTCTGGGTTTTGCGCCTCAAGTATAATCGGTACGCCTCCGTAACGCTTTGCCAATTCAAAATAGCTGTATGCTCTTAAAAAATATAATTCCCCCAAGCGCTGATTGCGTTCCTCTATTGTTAAAACACTTGCAGGTGCTTGGTCTATATTTTCAATGGAATAATTTATTTTCCATAACACATCATAGCCCCACCAGTCCAGTGGCCACGTATTATTTGCCGTTCCCCAAATTCCTGGTCTATAGTTATTGTTCAAAACCGTCCAAGAATAAGTGCCTCTGGCTAAATCTGACAGTGCATCACGTTGAGAGCCACCAACATCCCAAAAACTTTCTAAATAATCCCATGGCATTCTATCATAAATTTTAAACAGATAGGCATCCATTAAGTTTTTATCGCTCCACACATCGTTTTCAGTAATTCTGTCCAATGGCGGTTCATTTAAGAAGTTATCACTACACGATACTGTAAAAGTAATCGCCAATATTGCTACTATTAATTTTATATTTTTCATGATATTTTTTTTAGAGTGATACATTAACACCAAAGGTTAGAGATTTAGTTTGCGGATAGTACCATCCAAGACCAGATCCCATTTGCGGATCAAAATCTTCATCGAAATCTTTGATTACAAATAAGTTATACCCTGTACAGAATATTCTTATTTCATTAAACGTTGCGTTTTCCTTGCGTTTAGGGAATGTATAGCTTAGGTTAATATTTTTAAAACGAATATGCTTACCGTTTCTTAACCAAAAATCAGAATATTTGTAGTTATTATCATTAAAACCACCATCAGTAATTCTAGGAAATGCAGCAGTTGTATTAGTTGGTGTCCAATAATCTATTTGATAATCATACCCATTAAACCCATTACGCAGAGGCGCTTGGGCTTCTCCATCTAAATAGATATCGTATCCTGCTGCACCTGTTAATAAAACCGATAAGGCAAAATTCTTATACTCTGCGCCTAAATTTAGAGAGTAGTTCATTGCAGGCTTACTGCCATCACCAAATACTTTTTGGTCTCTTACATCAATAACGCCATCATCATTTAAATCTACATACCTTACATCCCCTGGTTGGATACTTGCATTACCATTATCATCTTGTATCGCCCATTGGTCTATCTCTTCCTGACTTTGGAAAAGACCATTAGAAATGTAACCTCTTCTTAGACCAGTAAAGCCTCCTGTTTCGGTTAAATTTGCTCTCATAAAAAGATCCTCTTGAAGGGTTTCATCAATAAAGACCGCTTTTTCCCTAGATTTTGAAAAGTTCAGTAAAGCACTGAGTTTTAAATTATCATTTAATTGTGTCTTATAATCAATAGAAAACTCAAAACCTTCATTTGAAAACTCATATAAATTTTGAGCAGCCAATGCAACCCCTAAAGTACTAGATACACTCGCATTTGCTCCCGCAATAACATCCTCTCGTTTTCTGAAAAAATAGTCGAAAGAAAATCTAAGATCATTATCAAATAAATCAACATCCAAACCTACATCATACGTGGTATTGGTTTCCCAAGTAATATCCCTATTTGGCAAAGCGGTATTGTCAATTGTTGGGATAGCTGTATCGTTTATGACGTAGAACAGATTGTAATTAAAACCACTTAACCACTGGTATGCCGAAGTACCATCATTACCTGCCGTACCAATGGATGCTCTAAGTTTCAAATTAGAAATCGTGCTTTTTAAAGGTTCAAAAAATGATTCTTCAGATATTCTCCAACCTAATGACATGGATGGGAATAAACCATACTCGTTTCCAGGAGCGAATCTTGAAGATCCGTCATACCTATAGGTAGATTCTAAAAAATATTTAGACTTATAATCATAACTGAACCTCCCTACATAGCCTAAACGGTTTTCACGAAACTCACCGCCATTAGCTACTTGGTTTTGTAATGAACCAGCAAAAAGTTGATCTATAAATGTTGATTGAAAATCTTGACGGCTGGCATTAAAATCCTGCCCTTGTATTTTTTGAATTTCCACCAATAATAATGCGGACACATTATGGTCTCCAAAAGTACGCTCATAGTTGATAGATTCTTGTAATACATAATGATTACTGTAATTCGTGCTTTGAGATAGCCTGGTTTCACTTGGCGAACCAGGTGGTGTGGACCGAAATACATCGTAGTTTCCTGTTTGCCTATTTAATGTAAAAAGGTCGAAACTTTTATCCCAATCTTTAGTAAAGTTAGTATTATATACCAATGAAGCATACGATTTTAATTTAAGCCCTTTTACCTGTTTAACATCCCATTCTAAAGCTATTTTAGCATCAAAATTATTGTTTCTTGCTCTAAAATAACCCGCATTAAAATCTCTTATGCCTTCAACGGCGTGATTAGGGGTAGTACTGGGTCTTGCAGGTGTACCATCTGGATAGTACGCCAAATCTGAAGGTAATGATCTACTTAACTCTCTAAATATATCATAGGCTGAATACCCTGGAGCTTCATTTATTTGTCTTCGGGCTCCCATATTTAAGGATAGATTTAAGTTATCCGTAATATCTGCATTTACATTGGCCCGTAAATTATAACGTTGAAAAGAAAGCACATCGGCATTATAATTAGACCCTTGATCAACATAACCTGCAGAAACAAAATATTTGGTATTTTCAGTACCTCCTGAAAGGTTTAAATTATGCTGTTGCTGAAACCCCCAATCTTTTAACACCAAACCTCTCCAATCTGTATTCGGGTAGTTTATAGGGTCTGTCCCAGAACGGAATAAATTAACTTCCTCATCGGTATAAAATTGATTTTGACCTGCATTTCTTAAACCTTCATTTAATATTTCAGCGCGATCTCCAGAACTTAAGTATTCTGGGTATGATGTGAATGCTGTATAGGTAAACTGGTTGCTATAAGTGAGTTTGGGCTTACCAATTTTTCCTTTTCTGGTAGTAATCAACACAACACCATTACCACCTTGAACGCCATAAACGGCTGCAGCTGCGGCATCTTTAAGCACCGAAATATTTTCAATTTCGTTAGGATCTAATTGGTTTAAATCGCCAGGGGCGCCATCAATAATAACTAGGGCAGTACCAAAATTTCTAACTTCAAAACTAGAATTACTAAATCCTGGTTCGCCAGAGCCTTGGCTTACAAATAGTCCCGAAGCTAAGCCCTCAAGTGCGTTACTTACATTTGGTACGGGTTGCTTTTTCAACGTTTCTTCGTCTATAGTTGAAACTGCTGAGATAAGCTTTCTTTTTGATTTGGTACCATAACCAACAACCACAACTTCATCCAATTGACTCGTATCTTCAACAAGTGTAATTGTTAAATTGGTTTTATCGGTTATCGCTATTTCTTGGGCAACATAGCCAAGATATGAGATTACTAAAACATCTCCAGAGGCAGCTTCAATAGAAAAATTTCCGTCAAAGTCTGTTTGTGTACCAGTAGTTGTTCCCTTGATAATAATATTGGCTCCCGGCAATGGCAAATTGGCCTTATCGGTTACTGTTCCTGTAACAACACTTTGTGCCATCCCAATCATACTAAAGCATAGAAATAATGCTAAAGTTAGAATAAGGGTTTTTCCCTGTTCTTTCAAACAATTAAAAAATAGTGTCTTTTTCATATAATTTAGTTTAGTTTATAATCTTGAACTGGTAGCTAAATAGATTAACAAGACGAGAATACCATCCCTCTTTGGCCTTGTTAAATTTGCTATTAGCGCTTAATCAGTTTTTTTATTTGTGTTCCTAATTCTGTACTGATTTTAGTAAAGTAAATACCAGAATTTAAGCTTGTAGCATCAACTATAGCCTTTACACTATTTGGACGTAAAGCAAGTACTCTTTTACCTAGTATACTAAAGACTTCTACGGATTTAATAACTTGGTTTTTAGTGGAAATATTCCAAGTATCTGTTGTTGGGTTGGGGTACACAGACAAACCTTCTATTTGGAAATCTTTAGCGCTTAGTGTAGCAAATGCTCCAAATACGTAATCGTCAATTTGAAATATATTATCATTAGCATCTGGAAAAGCAGTATCATCTTCTTCATAACCAAAAAATAGTGCTATTTTCTTGTTGTTATTTGAATTAAAGGCAGAAAAATCAAATATCAATTGTTGCCAAACATTTGGAGTTGTATAATTAACTGTTGCTTCTGCAGCATCTCCACCATCCTCAACTTTTATTTTAACTGGTATAGTTCTAGGCCCTTTTACCTTTATGGAAAAGCCTCTATCTCCCGAAGTTAAATCTATTCCATCATTATATTGATAGGTTAATTGAGAATACCAAGTACCGTTAACAGCGGACAATTCGCCAACATTTGCAGTTGGATTAATACCATCCGTTACGGTATTTATAGCATCGTCATTATAAGTTGCTCCTTCAGCTGCCGCAAGAGGTGTTGCTGTATCAAAGTCAAAACTAAAATCTGTAAGAGGCGTTGGAACAGGCGGTGCTGTAGTAGTTACTAATGACCAATTATCTAGAGTTACACCAGAAGCACCATACGTAGCACCACCAGACCTAAATAATAGGTAATAGGTTCCACCAGAAGTAATTTCAAATTTACCAGGATTGGTATCATCACAGCCAAAAGCTACCGCGGTACCTGTATAGGTTTGAGCACAATCCCATGCATTGTAAGCTTTAATCACCTGTTGATCTCCAGAATATTCAACATTTTGAACTGGTTCAACAGCACCAATGTACACTTCTCCCCATATTGAATTAATTCCATCAAAGGCCATATCCATGTCGAATTGGTACCACCCAGCTGTTAAGGTTATACTTGTGTAAATTCCCATGTGTATCCATCCCCCATCAGAAGGATCTGATTTTGTAAAATTTACGGTACCGCTAGAGAATGTTACCAAACCGTTTGTGCTATCCGTTCCGTATTGATTGACAACCGTCCAGCCAGTAGCATCATCAAAAGTTCCATTTGTAATTAGGTTTTGAGCATACCCTAAAGTAGTCGCCAAAACCACAATAAATAATAAAGTAATTTTTTTCATAATAGTTTAGTTTAAATTAATTAAGCATATAAATACATCAAAATCCTTGTTGTTTAAAATATGCATTACGTGTACTTTTGTAGGAAGTAAAAATTTTGGGATTGTTTTTTTGATATCACAAAGGTTTGTTAAAATAGATCGAATTCCTAAAAAATCACATCTACAAAAACTTAGAATTAGCATGTAGAGCACTCTACAAAACCTCTACAATAAAAATGTAAGATTCTGTTTTAAAGGGTTTTAAAAACAAAAACCTTTATTACATTAAAAAGATTGGATATAATTTACCAAACTAGAGTCTTTAGGCAAATTCAGTTTTTTTCGCAGGCGCCAACGTCCTTGCTCAACGCTTTTTATAGAGATGTTCATTAATGAAGCTATTTCTTTTGAAGATAGATTTAGCTTAAGGTAAGCACTTAGTTTAATGTCATTTGATGATAAGTCTGGATGTTTTTCTCTTAATTTATCAAAAAAATCGGCGTGAGCATTTCTAAAATGAAGCTCGAAAACCAGCCAGTCATCTTTATCAGTAAGATGGTTATTAATTTTCTTAAGCACTTTTTTTATTGGAGAATGCAATGAGCTATTAAGTATGTCTTTATCAATTTTATCAATATCTATTATTAAGTTGGTAAGTAATTCATTCTTTTTAATATTGTTAAGTGTTGAAGAGGCTAATTCAGAATTTTTCTTTTTTATTTCTAAGCTTAAATTTTCTTCTTTCAAGATTAACATTTCTCTCTCTGCTTCTAGCCTTTCTAACTCAAATTTTTCTTCTTGACGACGTCTTTTTTCTTCTTCTTCTAATTTCAAAACCGCCATTTGTTTTTGGCTTTTTCTTTTAAAATAGGCTCTGTAAAGAAAATTGATAAAGACTAATAATAGAAAATAGATAGCATACGCCACATTTGTTAAATACCAAGGCGGTTTTATATAAAAGGCTCTAGAAATAATAGTAGAGGAAATTTGATTTTCTCCTCCAGAACGCAACTCTAAAATATATTTTCCGGATGGTAGACCTGGAAAGTTTAACTCCGACAAATAATCCCAATTAGACCAGTCCTCAGTTAGACCTTTTAATTTATATTGAATCTTTTGGGAATTAGACAAAGGTGTTTGAGGGAATGCTAAACCAATTTTTATAAAATTATTTTTATGGGGTATCTCTATCTCTTTTTCTTTATAAATGGGAGCCTTAATGGTGTCTGATGTTCCTATTAAATGAATATAACTAATAACAGGAGGTTTAATAATAACTTTGCCCACATCTTTTTTACTAATAGTATGAAAAAACATACCGTTTTTTAAACCTATACCATAAATTGAATCGTTTAATTTACTAAACTTATTAAAATCGTTTAAATGTTTGTTTTTTACTGAATAAAAAGGCTCATTAATAGTTGCAAACCTATTACCATTTCGTATTATATAGCCTAGGGATTTTGGAGTTGAATACCAAAAAATATTCTCTTTTTGGGAAATAGCATTAACTTCTTTTAAATTTTTAAAAACCTTAGATGCATATTTAGCGGTTATAAAAGAATTATCTATTGGATCATAATAAAAAAATCCTTTTGGGTTATAAAACACTATTTCACTATCTATTTTACTTAAATAGGCATAAGTATCAACAAATTCATTTTCAACACCATAAAATTCAAATTCATTAAGATTTAATCCATCATCAGATAAGCTTAACCTATAATACCCTTTTGCGGGGTGCGAAACCCACAGATATCCATACTTATCAAACTCCATAAAACGGGAAGATTCACCGTAGTTCTGCCATTTTTTAATAAACACCCAGGAGCCATTTATATGTTTAAATACACTAATACCAGAATAAAAACCAACATACATGATATCATTATATCTTGGATGTTTTCTAAATACCCATGCCCCACCATCAATATGCATAGTTTTTAACTTTTCATTTTCAATTATGGATATACCTTGATGCGATCCAACTAAAATTTGATTATCTATCTCTTTAACGGTCCATATTTGACCTACGTCTTTGTCAATAAGTTTGGGTATTGATCTTTGATTGTAAAAATTTTTAACAAATAAACCTTGATTGGTTCCCATGTACAACAAAGAATCTCTTAAAAAACTTGTATATACCGTTCCAAATTCACCTTCAGCATCTACAAGGTAGTTGGTATTGCTGTTTATTTGTACATAACTTAAACCATTATCCATTCCCAGCCATAAGTTATTATTTGCATCCGCAAAAACCCTTCTAATGGTGTTATTTGAAATGCCATCACTCTTATCTATATGCAAAATAACATTGCCTTCAGATGATACTATGTAAATTCCACTCCTAACAGTACCAATAACAAGTTTATTGCCATCATATTCTTGAACATCATTTACCAAATGCTTTTCTAAAATATCATTTATTTTCCAGTCCTTTTTTCTTAATTTTCCATTATCTAAGATCCAAATACCTTTGTTTTTTGTTACAATTAGAAACTTATTAGGGGATTGCACAAATACATCAATAATATGTAATTGTTCAGAATTGGTATCATCAATTAGCAATAATTCTTTATTTTTAATTTCAAACAACGCGCCAGAATCTTGGATAAAAGCACGATTTCTAGATGAAAACAACTCATTGAACCCTCTAATAGCACCCATAGATTCTATAGCACTCGTCTTGGAGTTATAAATATATATTTGCTGAAATGTTTGAAACAAAATCTTGCCATTAATTTCTTCTATCTTTGAAAAAATGGGTAATAACGTATCATCCTTTTTTGGTTGCTTAAAAAACAAACTGGTATACTCTAAAACACCTTTGTTGTTTTTAGACCAATACCCAAATCCACCATGCCCCGAAGTATATATATGTTGATCGTTTTTATAAAACACAGCTCGCAAATCTGACTCTTGTCCATATCTGTATTTTTCCCAGCGAATTCCATCATATAACAATAACCCGCTAGATGTAGCAAAGTACATTTCTCCATCATGTCCTTGAGAAATATCATATATTGTTAAATTACTTTTTGTTTCTTCTTCTGTAAAATTTTTAATGAAAGGTGTTCCAGGAGTATTTGATAATTGAGCTAATATTGAGTTACAAAAAAATATAAATGCTAGAAAAATTAAATTTCTCTTTTCTATTTTAATTAATGGGATTATGTTGCATTTAATTTTTATCATTAAGCTCTTGAAAAAGTTTTACTAAATTTAGACTATTTGTTTAGGAAATCAAAAATAAACAAATAAAAGTGGAGCTCTATTTAAAATATTAAAATGCTTAGAAATCGTTTAAATATAGTCGGGATGACAGGATTTACAGAATCCTCATAAACCCTCAGTGCAAATCTAAAATGAACGCGATGCGTTCACATTTTTTATTCCCTCAAGATTAGCAGATTGAAATCTACACACTTTCGGGAATAAAAAATGATCCAGACATGCTGGATCATTTTAGGTTTAGTCGGGATGACAGGATTTGAACCTGCGACCACACGGCCCCCAGCCGTGTACGCTAACCGGACTGCGCCACATCCCGAATATTTTAGAATTTCAAAGAAAATACTTTTTTAGTTATTTACAAAGCAAACAAAAACCGTAATAATAACTTCGGTTTTTTAATTTTTATTAAAACTGCCCACCTATTTTATAGTGCCTCACTATTATTTTAAACTAAAATTAATCTAATAATATTGGCACACCAGCCTCTTTTAGCATATTTTCAATTCTGGGCACGTCTATAGTTGAGAAACTTTCTAGTTTAGGTTTTAATCTACTAAATAATTGTTTTGCAATTTCAAAATTTTCTAAATGCATTTCCGTAGGTCCATATGTGCTTTTAGTAAAGCCTCTTTGGGCAGTTAAAATTCTAGATGCTATAGATAATATTTCTTTTTCTCTTATTTCTTTTTTTACTGAGTTTCCATTCAGTTTTTCATCTAAGTTGTACATTACTTTTTTTAAGTCATGAATTTCACTATCTAATTTACCTGGAGCTATATTCGCATATTTAAGTATTTTATCAAAAGCTTTTAATTTTTTAGATGCTTTATTAAAATCGTTAGTTATAGTATTAACTGATGCTTTAAACTCAATTAAGCTATTTGCATAATCTGAAATTTCTTTTTCTGACATAGGGTTTTTTAATACATTTTCTCTAATTCGCTCAACATTAAAAGTTTGAGTTTCACCTAATTTAATAGTTCCTCCTTCAATTATTGAATAAAGAGCGACACTATACAAACCAGGATTTGAATAAATATATCTTGATGGTTCAGCAGTATCAAGTGTTTCTAAATTAAAATTAGAAACTAAGGGTTGCTTTAAATTCCAAGACGCTCTATTTAGCCCTCTTTTATATTCGCTATGTATTCTTGTTATAATTTTCCCTTCATCATTTCTAATTACCAATGTAACATTGGGTTTTCCCTGATGTTTTTCATCACTTAAAGCTTGCCATCCGGGAAAAGGGATATTTTTATTTTCTTTATTTAATGCCTTTTCTTTTTTCTGCCTTTTGCTTTTTAAGCTATCAAAATTTTCAGGAATATAATACGTGAATAATACACCATAATCTGGGTTTTTTGCTGTAAAAAAACTTGCACCTTGACTGGATGTACCACCACTAATTGGTTGATATTGTAACGCTTTACGCGGCTTAAACAATTGTGCTTTGCTTATTGTGGATGGATTAATATTTCTTAGCGGACTATAATCATCTAATACATAAAAACTTCTTCCAAATGATGCAGCTACTAAATCATTTTCTCTTTTTTGAATTGCTAAATCACGAAATGAAATTGTAGGCAAACCTTGAGAAAATTTCATCCAGTTATCACCTTGATTTAATGAAACATAAATACCATACTCTGTAGCTAAAAATAATAAGTTAGGGTTTTTATGATCTTGCACTATTCTCCAAACAAAATTATTTTTTGGTATACCATTAGTAATGCTATTCCAGCTTTTACCACCATCATCACTTTTTAATAAATACGGTTTATAGTCTCCAAATTTATGATTATCGAGTGCTACATAAACTTCATTTTTATCATGCAAATCTGTTTTTATATCATTTACAAATGATGTTGACGGTACACCTGGTAAAGAACCAACTTCAGTTTTAACCCAAGACTTTCCACCGTCGTTTGTGCGTTGAATAATTCCGTCATCTGTACCAGCAAAAATTATATTTTTATCTAATTTTGATTCTGATATTGACGTTATAGTATTATAAGTAGACATCGCATAAACATCCCAGGCCTCATCCCAACTCTGTTGTTTACCCATAATAGGCAAAGTTAGTCGCTCTTCATTTTTGGTTAAGTCTTTTGATATTGGTTTCCAACTATCTCCTCTATTATTAGATCTCCAAACACGCTGAGAACCAACATATAAGCGTTTCGAATCATGGTGACTTACTAATATTGGTGAATCCCAATTATGACGCTCATAAGGTTCATCAATACCTGATTGTGGTTTAATATAAACTGACTCACCTGTTGATTTTTCAACTCTTCTTAATTCTCCTTGTTGGGATTGTGCATAAACGATATTTGGGTTACCAGGTTCGGTTGCAGGTTGGTGTCCATCGCCACCCAATAAAACATACCAATCTGAATTAGAGATCCCAGTACTTTTTAAAGTTCTTGATGGTCCGCCCTGAGTATTATTGTCTTGTGTTCCACCATATATATTATAAAAAGGCTTTGCATCATCAACTGCAAGCTTATAAAATTGAGTTATAGGTAAATTATTAACAAACTTCCATGTTTCAGATTTATCAAATGATTCATATATTCCTCCATCCGTCCCTATAAGCATATAATTTGGGTCGTTAGTTTTGAAAGTTAAACTGTGGTCATCACCATGTTTATCATCTTTTTTCATGGTTTCAAAAGTTTTCCCTCCATCATTTGAATACAATGTACTATTATTCATTAAATAAAGTTTATCGAATTCATGAGGAGAAGCAATAAGTTCTTGGTAATAATGTGGACCTGTTCCACCAGAAACTGTATTTGACATTTTAACCCAACTTAAACCTTGATTTTCTGATCTAAATATCCCTCCTTTTCTTCTTTCTAATTCAATTGCAGCATAAATAACATTTGGGTTTATTGGAGAAATTGCAAGTCCAATTTTACCCATATTAGTTTTAGGCAATCCGTTTGTAAGTTTTTCCCAAGTTTCTCCACCATCAATACTTTTATGAATTGCAGTGTCTTCTCCACCACCAATATAGGCAGCAACATTCCTATGCCTTTGCCATGTAGCTGCATAAAGTACTTTTTCATTTCTTGGGTCAATTAAAATATCTGTTACACCCGTCCATTTATTACCACTCAAAACTAATCTCCAAGTATTTCCTCCATCACTTGTTTTATATAGACCTCTATCTCCTCCTGAACTCCATAAAGGTCCTTGTGCCGCTGCCCAAATTTCTTGAGAGTTATTTGGGTTTACTATTATTTTCGAAATATGTTCTGAATTTTTTAACCCTTTATTTTCCCAATGGTCTCCTCCATCTCTACTAAGATATATTCCATGTCCTATGCCAACATGCCTTCCTCCAACATTTTCGCCAGTTCCTAGCCAAATATTATTAGAATTATTTGGATCAATAGTTAAACAACCTGTTGAATAAAAAGATTCTTTATCTGTCAACGGCTTCCATGTTGTTCCAGAATTTACTGTTTTCCAAACTCCTCCAGAACCTACAGCAACATACCAAATATTTTGATTATTTGGGTCTATAACAATATCTGCTATTCTACCTGACATAAATGCTGGCCCAATACTCCTAAATTTCAAGCCAGAAATAGCATGTTCTAATTGCGTTGAATCTTTTTCTTGAGCATTAAATGAAAGAGTGGAAAAGCATAAAACTAAAAAAATTGATATTTTACTTACGATATTCATAATATTTTTTTATAAATATAAGAATAACATAAAATATAAGATCTATAAATTAAGCAAATTGTATTAATTTCGGGCTACAGAATTTAACCACCCTTATAAACCTTCACTGCTAACAATTACACAACAAAAAAGCCGAAGTAATTTACTTTGGCTTTTTTTTAAAATAAATAATTCTATTTAATTATAATTAGATGTTGACACTTCGAATGTTGAATCTTTAGCTGCTAAATAACGCTCGGCATCTAAGGCTGCCATACATCCAGTACCTGCTGCTGTAACTGCTTGTCTGTATACATGATCTGCAGCATCACCAGACACAAAAACACCTTCAATGTTAGTCTTAGATGTTCCAGGAACATTAATTATATATCCTGTTTCATCTAAATCTAAAAAGTCTTTAAAAATATCGGTATTTGGTTTATGACCAATAGCCACAAAAAATCCTGTTACAGGTATTTCATGTTTTTCATTGGTTTGATTATTAAAAACACGAACACCTGTTACCACTTGACCGTCACCTAAAACCTCATCAGTTTCAGTATTAAATAAGATTTCAATATTTTCAGTATTCTTGACCCTAGCTGCCATAATTTTTGAGGCTCTAAACTCATCTCTACGAACCAGCATGGTCACTTTTTTACAAAGTTTTGATAAGTAATGTGCTTCTTCACAAGCTGAATCTCCAGCACCTACAATCACGACTTCTTGGTTTCTATAAAAGAATCCATCACATACGGCACAAGCAGAAACTCCACCTCCAAGCTTTAAATATTTTTGTTCAGAATCTAAACCTAAATATTTTGCAGAAGCTCCTGTTGAGATAATAACGGTATCACAGTGGATTTCTTTTACATCATTAACCCATACTTTTTGTACATCTCCAGAAAAATCAACTTTAGTAATCCACCCGTCACGAACATCCGTTTCAAAACGTTCAGCTTGTTTTTGAAATTCAATCATCATTTCTGGCCCTGTTATTCCATCTGGATAACCTGGGTAATTTTCAACTTCATTAGTTGTTGTTAATTGACCGCCTGGTTGAGTACCTTGGTATAAAACTGGTTTCATATTTGCTCTAGCGGCATATATAGCTGCGGTATAGCCAGCAGGTCCAGAACCTATGATTAAACATTTTACTTTTTCTATTGTATCAGACATAATTGCTATTAAAATTTTCTAAGACAAAAGTAGAATTTTTGGTTAAAACCTAACAGAGAAGTTATCAACAGTTTTTATAGTTAAATAACTCTAAACTATAAAAATAAATATGTGTTTGTTTTTTTTGTAACTTGTTAAAATACTAACTACTTAATTTAAAGATTATGAAAAACTTATTATTAATTATCTGTATTGCTCTAATCTTTTCTTGTAAAGACAATTCAAAAGTTGACACAGTTGACAAAAACGCTCTGGAAACTGCTAGCGACATTCATACCTTAGAAGGTGCCTGGAAGTTAGTAAGTTATTTAAATTTTGGTGAAGATGGTAGTGTCGATACCATTCCTTCTTCAAGCACTAATAAACAAATAAAAATGTATTCACCAACCAAAGTGATGTGGAGTAGAACGCGACTTTCAGATTCGATAGATTGGTTTGCATACGGTGATTATAATGTTAAAAATGGCATTTTAACTGAAATTTTAGATTATGGCTCTAAATCGATGAACGAAATAATAAAAGACAAAACAGAGTTTTCTTTTAATCTTAATATAAGTGAAAATGAATTTAGCCAGGTTGAATTAGATAGTGCAGGGCATCCTATTTTAGCAGAAAACTATATAAGGATAGAGTAAAAAAATGAAAAATTTGTTCTAAGATTATATTAAAGAATTTGTCCTTTTTACTCAGTTATTTGTTATGCTTTCGCTATTTCTTTATAAGTAAACTCAAGATTAAGAGTGAAAATAAAATGAAGGAAGATTTCGTTCTAATCAATTTAAAATTGTTCCACTTTACCTCAATTTTATCTCATTTTATATTTTAGAAATTGCTCTCTTTTTGTAACTAAAAGTAAAACTTCTAAGTTTTTATCATAATTTGCTTTAAAGCTATTCACGTATTTAATAAATTGATATTCAATTAAATACATATTTTTCTTAAACAATGAGTAACTTCGTTTTTGCTATTTACTAATGCACATCGAGTTTTATATAATTAAATTCTTTAGGTTTGTAAATTAGATAACAACCATTTAATTCACTAAAAACAAAAAAGTATGAACATGTATTTTAAATCAATCGGATTACTATTTATTACTCTTTTAACATTTACAAACTGTAAAGAGCAAGAACAAAAAGTTGCTGGAGACGTATCAGCAGAAAAAGAAGCTGTCGCAGCAGTTATGAAAAACTATAAAGATGCTGTTCAAAATTTAACTACCGAAGGAACAAAAGCACTTTTTACAAATGAAGCTACAGTTTTTGAATCTGGAGGCTCTGAAGGTACTTATGAAAATTATGAATCTCATCATCTTGGTCCAGAATTAAAAGCTTTTGATAGTTTTACCTTTTCAGATTATAAAATTGATGTAAAAATAGAGTTACCTTACGCCTTTACCACCGAAACCTATATTTTTACTATTGGTATTAAAGCTAACGAAGAAAAAGGTAGAGAAGCAAGAATTATTAAAAAGAAAGGTGTTGCCACTTCCGACTTAAAGAAAGTAGATGGACAATGGAAAATTACCAAAACACATTCTTCGTCAAGAGATATAAGAAAGGCATCTCATTAACACTATTCTTTGAAATAAAAGATTTATGGTAAAATAAAAATGGTCAATTATTAAAATAATTGACCATTTTTATTAGAACTAATCCAATTTAAATGTAGGATAAATTTTTGCCTAGTACTTTCTCTTTTTTAAAGATATACTTATCCAATGTGCTATTCAATAATTTTTTTATCAAATAACAAGAAAAGAAAAGTATTCATATTGGGATTGAGATTTACGCGTTCGCGAATAAGACAAAATGCCTTTGTTATATGTGCTTCTACCGTTTTGATAGAGATGTTAAGGTATTCCGAAATTTCTGCATTACTTAACCCTTCCTGCTTACTTAATAAGAAAGTGTTTTTGCATTTTGGTGGTAAATTTTGAATTTCTTTTTGAACTAAATGATAAAGTTTTTCCAACACACTATAATCCTCTTCAACTATAGTATCAAGAGCTTCTATATATTTTTTTTCCAGTAAGGTTACAGATCTATTTTTTCTATATTGATCTATATACTCATTATAAACAGATTTATATAAAAAACTTTTAATTGAAAAATTTTCACTTAATAACTTGCGTTTTTCCCAAGTCTTTATGTAAACATTCTGTACAATGTCTTCGGCAAGAGATTCGTTGTTCAATAAACTACTTGCATACACACATAATTGATGATTAAAATTTTTTACCAAAAAAGAAAAAGCATCTTCATTTCCTTTTTTTAAGTGCCATATTAAATTGGCGTTTTCTTTAAAACTATCGTGCATTTCTTGCGAATTATTAAGTACTTAATCAATTAATGTAACAATATTACTAAAAAAAAAACTAAATACATTAGGGTTTTGCAAATGAGCTTCGTAATATATATAATGAACAACACTAAAGATAAAAAATTACTGGCAAAATATTTTACAGATTGCATATCTGAAACCGAGCTAGATGATTTAATGCTATGGTTTGAAAAACAAGGTGCTGAAGACTTATTCATTTCTAGTTCTAAGATAGATTTCGCAATTCGCAACAATATGTCCCAATACAATACAAAAAAAGCAGAAAAACTACTGCTAGATAAAATAAGAAAAGACAAAACTATTTTAAATAAATTTAAAATTAAGAAGTTTTTTAAATATGCAGCTATAGGAGTTCTATTTATTAGTATTGGCTATGTTGTTAATAACAATTTTAACTCTTCAAATAAAATTGATGTTACAACGATCAATAAAAATGAGATAATTTTACAATTGGAAGACGGCAACATAAAAGTACTTTCTGAAGATGGCACAGAAAAAGTTGTAAATAAAGAAGGCAAAATTATAGGCTCTCAAAAAGGGAATCAATTAATATATGATGATAAACCTACAGTGGAAACATTGGTTTATAATACATTAACGGTACCTTATGGAAAAAGGTTTGAATTAAAACTATCCGATGGCACCCATATTTATTTGAATGCAGGCACATCTTTAAAATATCCAGTTAAATTCTTAAAAGGAAAAAAACGACAAGTGTATTTAAACGGAGAAGCCTTTTTTGATGTAACAAAAGATGCCAATCATCCTTTTATTGTCAACATGAATAATGTAGGCGTAAGGGTATTTGGCACTAAGTTTAATGCATCCTCCTATCCTGAAAACAATAAAGTCACTACAGTATTGGTTGAAGGTTCGGTTAGTGTTTTTGATAACAATACGGATTACAACAAAGAAACAGCATCATTATTAAAACCAGGATATTTAGCATCATGGAATAAACATAATAAAGAAATTTCAATAGATAAAGCCGATTTAGAAACACATACCGCTTGGATAGAAGGAAGAATCTTATTTAGGCATTTACCATTTAAAAATATAACAAGAAAACTAGAGAGACATTATGATGTAACTATTATGAATAACAATAAAAAATTAGATGAAGAATTTTTTACTGCTAGTTTTGATATAGAAACCATAGAACAAGTCTTGGAGACATTTCACAAAAACTATAATATTAATTACTCTTTAATTAACAATCAAATAATTATTAACTAAAAACAATCTAAAAATATGGTATAAAAAAACTCTATAAAACTAAAACAAAATCAAAAAAAAAAAAAGACTATTCCTTTTAACTTTAAAGGAAAAAAACCGGAAAATGCTGCAACATCTTCCGATTTAAAACATGATTAATAATATTAACCAATTAATTCATTACAAAAATATGAAAAATCTATTTAAGCAAAGGAGTTTAAACTCTTTTCAAATAAAATTCGATTTAAAAATGAAGCTCACTACATTATTTCTAATAGTTTCTTTTCTCAATCTTTATGCAAATGATTCTTATGCTCAAAAAACTAAGATTTCATTACATATGGAAAACGCTACTATTGAAAACGTTTTATACAAAATAGAATCGCTAAGTGATTTTAAATTTATGTTCAATGACAATGAAATTGACTATAAAAAGAAAGTTACCATTATTGCGAATCGCGAACGTATATCCTCAATTTTAAAAGACATATTTTCAAATTCAAACGTAGCTTTTGAAGTCTATAAAAAACAAATTATACTGAAAATAGATCCATTAAAAAATCAAGTCAATGTTACTCCTGATAAAGAAGTGGTACTCATCCAACAGATAGCGGTTACTGGAAATGTTTCAGATATCAACAACCAACCATTATTGGGTGTAAATGTTACTGCAGAAGGCACAACCACGGGAGCAATAACAGATTTTGATGGTAATTACAGCATTAAGGTAGATTCAGATCAGGCTGTGTTAGTGTTTACCTATGTAGGTATGAAAACTGTTAAGAAAGTAGTAGGACAAGAAACTACAGTAAATGTTAGAATGATTGAAGACAATCAGTCTTTAGATGAAGTTATTATTACAGCAACTGGTGCTCGTAAAAGAGTTGAGATGGGTAATTCAATAGCCAACTTAAAAGTTTCTGACGATGTTAAAGAACGACCTATCAATAACGTTTTTGACATACTTCAAGGTCAAGCTGCTGGTGTATCTATTGGTGCCAGTGGAGGATCTGTTGGTATGGGATCGAGAATTAGAATTAGAGGTTCTAATAGTGCTTCATTATCCAACGAACCTGTAATATATGTTGATGGTGTTTTAATTAACAATGAATCTAACTCTATATCATTCGAGACAGGAGGACAATCTCCGTCAAGACTAGATGACATTAATCCAGAAGATATTGAGTCTATAGAAGTTGTAAAAGGCCCTTCGGCTGCAACTCTTTACGGTTCTATCGCTGCAAATGGTGTGATTTTAATTACAACAAAAAAAGGTGGTGCTGGTGACCCAAGATGGTCTGCATTTATGGAAACTGGTTTCGTAGAAGATGTAGTTACCTACCCTAAAAATTATCAGGCACTAGATGCTTCTGGCAATCCAGGATTTAATTTTGAAGCAGCTGATGGAACTTTTGTGCATGATGTAGTTAATTCTTTTCAACCACTTAACGATTCTCGTACATCACCTTTCCGTACTGGCGTATCTGTTGGTGCTGGTTTAAGTGTATCAGGTGGTAGTGAAGCACTTACGTATTTCTTATCTGGAAGCATGAGCGATAGTGAGGGAGTGGTACCTGTAAGTAATATTAAAAAAACTAATTTCAGAGGAAATTTTGGAGCACAAATCACAGATAAATTAAAGATGAGTTTAACCACAAGTTATACAAATAGTGATTTGGGATTACCATTAAATGATAATTTTTCACTTGGTTTGATGAGTCAAGGTCTTGACGGTACATCTTCGTTCGATGTCAATAATGGTTGGGGTGAGTTTACACCCGAAGAGCTATTCACTATAGATACTAGACAATTAGTAAATCGTTTTACTACTGGATTGGAAACCATCTGGAAACCATCAGAAAAAATAAATGTTCGTGTATTTGGAGGTCTTGATTTCACATCACGATGGGATACTCAATTCTTCCCTACTGGGGAAGCACCAGCATTTCTAAATTATGATGAAGGTGCTCGTTTTTCAAACAGGTTTAACGATTTTGTTTATACACTGGATGCCGTGGGCTCTTATAGCACAAATTTTTCTGAAAACATTACGTCACGTACCTCAGTAGGTCTTCAATATTTACAAAAACTTACTCAAGGTACTTTTGCAACAGGTTTTCAACTTGTTGCTGGTAGCAATTCAATTGCTGGTGCTGCAACAACTACTAGTAGCGAACAAACTATAGAGCAACGTACCATTGGGGCTTTTATAGAAGAACAGGTAGGATTTAATGAAAAACTTTTTGTAACTGGTGCAGTGCGAACCGATAGAGGCAGTTCTTTTGGTTCTTCTTTCAAATCTGTTTATTATCCTAAAGTAAGTGCGTCTTGGTTAATTTCCAATGAAGATTTCTTTAATCCAAATGATAAAAGCTGGATGAATTCGTTAAGATTAAGAGCGGCATGGGGTGCATCGGGTGTACAACCTGGCACAAATGATGCCTTACGCTTTTTTAATCCAATTGCTGCAACGGTTGATGGCACTAGTGTCACAGGTGTTACCATTGGTAGCGTAGGAAATGCTGGTCTTAAACCAGAGCGTTCAGAAGAATTGGAATTTGGTGCAGATGTAAAGTTATTCTCCAACCGAATAGGTCTTGATCTAACGTACTTTAACAAGCAAACAGAAGACGCATTAATTTTTAGAACACTACCTCCTTCACTAGGTGTTGGTGCCGGTCGTTTTGAAAATTTAGGTTCTGTTAAAAATTCAGGTGTCGAAATTTCTTTAAATGCAAGCATTGTTGAAACTGAAAAATTCTATTTCGACCTAGGTATAGTAGCATCATTTATTGATACTGAACTTACTAAATTAGGTGAAGGTATTGAGCCTATTATCTTTAATGGCGTTCAAAGACATGTAGAGGGTTATCCTTTAGGTGGTTACTGGGACGAAGAATATACATACAGTGATGCCAATGGAGATGGTTTTATTAGCGAATCAGAAGTTCAAGTAGGAGAAACCGTTTATTTAGGAACTCCGTTTGCTACTACTGATATTTCATTTACTCCAACTGTAGGATTATTTAACAATGCCGTGGTTTTAAGAGGATTATTGAATTATAAAGGTGGTCAAAAATTGTACAACAATACTGGGGCATGGAGAAATGGTAATAATATGACTCAAGAACTAAACGACCCAAATGCTTCACTTGCTGGACAAGCAAGAGCAGTAGCTTCTAAATTTCTTGGCACCAATGCAGGTTACATTGAAGATGCATCGTTTTGGAGATTAAGGGAAATATCTCTTACTTACAATGCGCCACAAAAACTCGTAAGTAGTATCGGGTTTTCTAGAGTGAGTCTTACTCTATCTGGTCAAAATTTAGGTATATGGACTGATTATTCTGGACTGGATCCTGAAATAAGCTCAACCGGTCAATCTAATTTCGCAACTGAGGAATTTCTTAGCCAGCCACCAACACGTTCATGGAAAGTTCGTTTAAACCTCTCATTTTAACAGCTAATTATTAAAACGAAATATTTTAATTATGAAAAATTTAATAAAAAATACAAAGCAATTTGGAAGTTATAAGTGGTTAATTTTAGCCAGCCTTTCTATTCTTCTAACTCTTGGAGTGGTATCATGCGATTCTATAGTTGATGTTACCGATCCAGATATTGTTACTCCAGAATCTTTAAACAGTGAGGCTGGTATTCAAACACTAAAAGCTGGGTCTTTAGGAGATCTTTCAGTAGCCTTAAGTGGTTCTGGTGCAGGACACGGGGGAACGGTTGGATTAACGGTAATGAGTGGACTTATGTCTGATGAGTACATTTATTCAGGCACCTTCCCAACACGTCGTGAAGCAGATACCAGGAATCTTCTAAATACCAATGGTACAATGGATGTAATTTATTCAAATATACATAGAGCACGTGCAGGAGCAGAAGCTACTATAGACTTAGCTCAAGGCTTTGGTGGTGTTCCTGAAGTAGAAAGTGAAATGCAAAGTATAGTAGGCTATGTGTATGTTATTTTTGCTGAAACCTTTTGTGGTGCTGTTCCATTTAGTAAAGTGCCTGCCGGTGGTGGAGATATTATTTATGGAGAACCATTAACGCAAACACAAATGTTTAATGCGGCTATCAATTGGTTTGAACAAGCTGCTTCCAGTAGTAGTGGAAACTCTGATTTAGCTAATTTGGCTCGAGTAGGAAAAGCTCGAGCTTTACTAGGCTTAGGTCAAATTGCAGATGCTGCAAATGAAGTAGCATCAGTTCCAACGGATTTTGTTTACAACATTGAGCATTCCGATAATAGTACAAGACAGGAAAATGGCATATATATCATGACTACTCTTAGACGTCAGTTTTCAATAGCTAATAAAAAGGGTGGTAATAAAGTTGGTGTACCATACCGTGAATTTGCTGATGCTGGTGATCCTCGTGTTCCTTATGATGGTGGTACTGCCAATGGTCAAGATGGTATTACTTTGTATTATAACCAATTAAAATTTACAGATGAAAATGCTTCTGTTGCTCTGGCTTCAGGAATTGAGGCACGTTTAATTCAAGCGGAAGCTGAAGCAGATTCAGGTAGTGGTATTGGTACTCATACAATCCTTAATGAGCTAAGGGATACTATTGGTCTTCCAACTGATTTAGATTTTTCTGCTTTATCGGGAGATGCACTTATGCTAGCACATATGGAAGAGCGTGCTTTATGGCTGTACAGTACTGGTAAAAGACATGGCGATTTAAGGCGTCTTGTTGATGTTTATGGTATGCAAGCTTCTGATGTATTTCCATGGGGAGATTATTTTAAAGGTGGAAGTTATGATTCTAATCTAACATTTCCAATCCCTCAATCTGAAGCTAATAACCCAAACTACGTAGAATGTTTATAAATGTATGTGGTAAGTTTAATTTATTGTTTTAGTCAACAAAAGAGGCTCTTAAAAGAGCCTCTTTTTTATTTCAATCTTCATTTAATTTTATAAATTGCATCACCAAATATAAATATAGTTTATGCCTAATCAGCTTCATAGTTCAAAACCAATAAGTTCTTCACACTTTTCTGTTTTATCCTTTTTATTTTTTTTATCGGGAGCTTCAGGATTAATATTGCAAGTAGTTTGGATGTACCGTTTAGGCTTAATTTTTGGAAATGCAGCTTACGCTACAGCAGCCACATTAGCTGCTTTTTTTCTAGGATTAGCCATTGGAGGTTGGTTTCTAGGAAATGCTTCTGCCCAGTTTAAACGACCACTGGTTGCATATGGTCTTATGGAAATTGGCATTGCATTAACTGCATTACTAATAATTCCTGGTATTCAATTTTACGAAACACACTATGCCTCAGTAGTAGCTTTAACTGATGGTAATCAAAGTTTTCTAACAATATTAAAATTTATTTTCAGTATCACCCTCCTTCTTTTACCAACGGTACTTATGGGAGGAACCTTTCCGGTTTTAGCGCAATTTATAGGAAAAGAAAAACGCCAATTAGCAAATAGAGGCACTATTTTATATGCGGTGAACACCTTAGGAGCTTCAATTGGAGCTTTATTAGCTGGATTTTTTTTACTATCTAAATATGGTGTGGATACAACCTATTATTTTACCATAGTTTTAGTGGCAAGTATTGGTTTTTCAGCAATCTTAATGGATAGGCTATTTGTAACCAATAAAGAAACATCTGTAGTTAAAAAAGATAATAAAGTTTCTAAAACTATAACCAAATTAGATAATATTAATTATTTAGAGTTAAAAATATTAGCATTTTCCTCAGGCTTATTGGCTTTATCAATCGAAACCATTTGGACAAAAATGTTCGCTCAGGTTTTACAAAATTCTATATATTCTTTTTCTGCAATTTTAGTAGTATTCCTTTTTTCCTTAGGAATTGGAGGCATTCTTTCGAACAAGTTAGTAAAAATATCTCGTCACCCTAAATATGTATTATTAATACTTCTATCTTTAGGAGCTATCGCAGTGGGTGTTTCACCTTATGTATTCAATACATTAACAAATGGCTTAGGGTATCTTGCTCCAAGTGCATCATGGTCTGCGTATCTTATCGCTGTATTTAAGTTAAGTTTTCTAGTTGTATTTTTACCAACTGTAATATTTGGTGCTATTTTCCCTTTTTTATTAAAAGCATCGTCCGTTGAAAATCAATCTCCTGGTAAATTTGTAGGTAAACTAGTCTTATTTAACTCAATAGGTAGTACCATTGGACCCCTACTAGCTGGATTTATTTTACTTGATGCCATAGGTATTTGGATGACAATTAAAATTATTGCCATTTTATATGGCTGTTTGGCGCTATATATTTATTTTACATTTAATATTAAGGTCATAAAAAAATGGTTATTGTTACCAATAATAGGAATTATTGGTTTAGTCTTTATTACTAATCCACCAACTGTAAAATTACAAAAAGGAGATAAAATTTTAAAGATGTGGCAATCTAGCGATGGTGTTGTTTCAATAGTAGAATCTGATAAAAATATACAGATGCGACTAGATAATTTTTATGTACTTGGAGATTCTCGCTCTATTCTAGTTGAACAAATGCAAGGCCATATTCCTCTGTTAATTCATCCAAAACCAAAAAAGGCTTTGTTTTTAGGAATGGGAACGGGAATTACAGCTGGAGCATCTTTAAGCCATGATGTAGAACGTGTTGTAGTTGTCGAATTGGTTTCTAACGTCATTCCAGCCGCTAAACAATATTTTTCTCCTTGGGTTAATAATCTTTTTAAGGATAAGCGCGTTGAAATTATTGCCGATGATGCTCGCAATTTTTTACTTGGATCAACCGAAAACTTTGATGTTATTGTAGGAGACCTTTTTACGCCTTGGCATGCTGGAACTGGTAGTCTTTACACTATTGAACATTTTAACCAAGCAAAGAAACACCTAAAAAAGGGAGGTGTGTTTGCACAATGGCTTCCATTATACCAACTAACACCTGAGAGTTTTGAAATTATCACTAAAACATTTGCCTCAGTATTTCCTGAGGTAACCTTTTGGCGTGGCGACTTTTCCAGCACACGTGCAAGTATTGTTTTAATAGGTCAGGAAAAAGGGTCTAAATTAAATGAGGAAATTCTTAAAAGAAATATTGAAAATGTTATTGATTCTTCAAAAAGCGAATCCGATAATTTAAATGATCACATGGCTGGCCTTTTTTATTTAGGAAACTTAAATGCTATAAAAAACAATCTTATCAACGTTGGTGTGAATAATGACAACTATAGGTCAATCGAATTTAAAGCACCTATTTTATCGCAACAGGCAAACTCTGGTAAAAACTCATACATTATTAGAGAGAAGCTGTTTGATCTTTTTAAGATGTTGAATAAAAACCTGCCTGCCTCAAAAGACCCTTATTTGTCCGAATTACCACCAAATGAATTAAAATATGTTGAAGTCGGGTTATTGTATTTTAGGTATTTACAACTTAAAGATAATGGAAATGAAAGTGAGGCGAATAAAACACTAGATAAAATTAATTTTTTAGTACCAAATTTTTTAAATGGGAATAATGATTCTTTTTAAAATTATTGCTATCCAATAAAAAATAACAGGGCAGAAAAATTATATGGTATCAAACAAAATCATTTAAAACAAAAAACACTGATAGTCATAAGATTAGCAGTGTTTTGATGTTACCTATTACTAGGTTTGTCGGGGTGGCAGGATTCGAACCTGCGGCCTCCACGTCCCAAACGTGGCGCGATAACCGGGCTACGCTACACCCCGAATTTGAATAGAATTGAACATATATTAGGAATTCAAAATCCTATATTAACTATTATTTTCTGAGCGTAGTTTATGCCGCACTTGATGCGGTACTACACCCCGAATTGTGATTATCTTGTAACGGGATGCAAATATAGTTTATTTATTCATTTCATAATTACTTTTTTAAAAAAAATTCTTGTTTAAAAATGATATTTTTGTCTCTTTAATTTATTAGTTTTATTTGTGTATTACATAACAAAAATAATTTTCATTTTTTCTCTTTTGGGATTAGCTTTCACAGGTTATAGCCAATCAAAAATAACAGGGAAAATAATAGAAAGTGATGATAATACCGTTTTAGAAGGAGTTGAAATAATTAACCTAGATACACAAAAAAGTACAACTTCAAAGTTAGATGGTTCTTTTGAAATCTTAAATGAAGGTCTTTATTCTTTCAATAAAAAAGGATACGTTGTTAAAAATTTAAATCTAATTTTTAACCAATATTACATTATCCAGCTTAATATAAACCCATCCGAATTGAATGAAATTATTGTACACGCAAACAACATTCCTAAAGCATTAAAAAAAGCAACAGCTTCTGTTAGTATAATTTCTTCAAAAGATATTAAACGTTCAAACAATATAAATTTTGCTCCAATTTTAAACCGAGCTCCTGGGGTGTTCATGCAAAGCGGGGCATTGAACACCAATAGAATTACGATAAGAGGTATAGGCTCTAGGAATCTTTTTGGAACTTCAAAAATTAGAGCATATTTTAAAGATATCCCTTTAACCAACGGTAGTGGAGAAACTAACATTGAAGATTTCGAACTCGCTTCAATTTCTCGTTTTGAAATCATTAAAGGTCCTGCTTCAAGTATTTATGGTGCAGGTCTTGGTGGTGTTATTCAATTAAAACCTCAAAATGCTTTATTAAATCAAACCCATTTAAACACTGCTTTATCTATTGGCTCTTTCGGTCTTATTAAAGGTGTTGTAAATATAAATCATGGTTCAAGCCAGAACAGTTTAAGAGCTGTTTATAGCAATACTAAAACCGACGGTTATCGTGAAAACAATGCATACAATAGACAAACCTTTACACTTAATTCAAATCATTTTTTAAACAAAAAAAACGAATTATCATTTTTAGCAAGTTATGTCGATTTAAAAGCGTTTATACCCAGTTCTATTAATGAAACCGATTATTTAAACAATCCTAAATCGGTAGCGTTTACTTGGAAACAATCTCAAGGTTTTGAAGATGCCAAACGCGGTGTTTTTGGTATATCTTGGAATCATGATTATAACAGCAATTTAAAACAAGCTTCTAGTATTTTCACATCCTTCAAAAATGTTTATGAACCGAGACCTTTTAACATTCTTAAGGAGAACACATTTGCAATAGGTATGAGAAGTCGTTTACTAGGAAAGTCTAAATTGTTTAGTAAAAATCTAGATTGGACTTTTGGCGGCGAACTTTTTAGAGATATTTACAGGTATAAAACTTTTGAAAATTTATATCAGGGTTTTCCAGCAGGAACTGGAAGCGTTGAAGGCAATCAATTATCAAACTTTAAAGAGCAAAGAAACTATTACAATATTTTTGCTGAATCGAATTTTGAAGCTTCAAATAAAACAACACTATCATTTGGCTTAAACCTAAATAAAACAACATATAATTTAGAAGATAATTTTATGGCTTCAGATGAAAATCCAGATCAATCAGGTAAATTTAAATTCAAAAACATAGTCTCTCCAAAATTTGGAGTCTCTCATTTATTTTCAAAAAACATTAGTGTTTATTCAAGCATTAGCCATGGCTTCTCTCCTATCACACTCAATGAAACGCTGTTACCAAACGGACAAATAAACACAAACCTGAAACCCGAAACAGGTTGGAATGTTGAAATTGGAATACGTGGTACGACTTTAGATAATAGGTTACAATTTAACACGTCAATATATAGATTAGATATAAAAAACCTATTGGTTTCAAGAAGAACAGCTCAAGACCAATTTATTGGCATCAATGCCGGAAGAACGCAACATGATGGCTTAGAATTGGCCTTAAATTATAATTGGCTTCAAAAAGAAAGTATATCTATTAGTTCCTTTGTAAACTATACAAGCAATAATTTCATTTTTAAAGAATTTACTGACAACACAGATGATTTTTCTGGGAATGATTTAACTGGTGTTCCAAAAGACATTTTTAATGCTGGAATTGACTTTGATTCAACTTTTGGTATTTACGGGAATATTAATTATCAATATGTTGGAAGTATGCCTATTACAGATAGTAACAGCTTATATTCTGATAGTTACAATTTAACTAATGCTAAAATAGGATATCAAGCAAATATTAATAAAATGCTAAAACTAAATGTTTTCTTTGGTGCAAATAATATCTTTGATGTACATTATGCTTCTCAAATATTAATAAATGCATCTGGCTTTGGCGGTAATGCTCCAAGGTACTTTTATCCAGGAACCCCAGTAAATTATTTTGGAGGTATCAATTTAAATTATATATTTTAATGTAACTTTAAATCAAAATTGATAATGATGCAAAAGACATATTCCTTATTCTCTATTATACTCATAACCTGTGTGGCTTGTGCGCAACAAACGCAATCGGAAATTAATATTGAAGAACCAACTAATTTAAAGTATACCACGGAATTAGTTGTGCCAGATTTAACGATTCCTTGGGGTATGACATTTTTACCCGATGGCAGTATGCTTATTACTGAAAAATCAGGAGAGTTAATTCACTTTAAAGATGGCACAAAAACTAATATTGACGGTGTTCCTGATATATATCAACGCGGTCAAGGTGGTTTTTTAGATATAAAAACACATCCTGATTATGAAAATAATGGTTGGATTTACATAACATACAGTTCAGCAGAAGGCGAAGGAGATGGTGGTAATACAGCCTTAGCGAGAGCAAAATTAAGTGGTAATACTTTAATAGATTTTGAACCACTCTACAAAGCCGAATTGAACACAAAAAAAGGACAACACTGGGGGTCTAGAATTGAGTTTGATGATGCCGGCTATTTATATTTCTCTATTGGAGACCGAGGAAATAGAGATGTTAATCCACAAGATATTACAAGAGATTGCGGTAAAATTTATAGATTAAATGACGATGGAAGTATTCCTGAGAGCAATCCGTTTGTGGGTACTAAAAATGCGAAAACAGCTATTTATAGTTACGGTCATCGTAATCCTCAAGGCATGGCAAAAAATCCGTTTACCGGAGCTATTTGGGTGAATGAACACGGACCAAAAGGAGGTGATGAAATTAATATTATTCAAAAAGGAAAGAATTTCGGTTGGCCAGTAATATCATATGGTATTAATTACAACGGTACACCTTTTACTGATATTACCGAAAAAGAAGGCATGGAACAACCCCTCTTTTATTGGGTGCCTTCAATTGCTCCAAGTGGAATGGCTATTGTGTCTTCAGAAAAATACCCTAATTGGAAAGGAAACGTTCTAGTTGGTTCATTAAAATTCCAATACTTGGAACGTTTGATTATAGAAAATGAAAAAGTTATAAAACGAGAAAAGTTATTTGAAGATATTGGTCGTGTTAGAAATGTTGTTCAAGCGCCTGATGGTTATATTTATATAGCTATTGAAGGAAAAGGTATTTATAAAATAGTCTCCAAATAATAAAAACAAGTAGATATCTAGTGTCTGGACGGAAACACAGCAAAATTAAATTTGTTTCTTTTTGCGCCCTTT
>NZ_CAXBLF010000033.1:0-37817 GCF_963976535.1 uncultured Algibacter sp.
TTTTCTCAGGAATCCACTTAATTTCATTCGCTTGTAAGTCAAATGACAACTTTCGTGCCAATACAAAAAGATAGTCAGAAAGACGGTTTAAATAAGTCAGTGCATTTGCCTCAAAAGGTTCTAAATCGTTAAGCGCAGAAGCTAAACGTTCCGCTCTACGGCATACACATCGGGCTATGTGACAGAATGACACCGTTTGATGGCCACCAGGAAGCACAAAATGCGTCATAGGTGGTAGCGCCTCGTTCATGGTATCCATTTCCTGTTCTAAGCGTTCAATATCTTCAGTAGAAATTTTCTCGATGTTTAATCTTTCCTTACCATTTTTTAAAATCGCTTTTTCAGGGTCGGTTGCTAAAATAGCACCAATTGTAAATAATCGATCCTGAATTTTCATCAATAAATCTTTATAATCTTGATGGATGTCTTGGTCGCGAATTAAGCCCAAATGTGAGTTTAATTCATCAACAGTTCCATAACTTTCAATTCTAATATGATGTTTGGGTACGCGAGTACCTCCAAATAATGCGGTGGTGCCTTTGTCTCCTGTTTTGGTGTAAATCTTCATAGCACGAAGTTATAGTATTTTTAAGAGTATTACAAAGGTTACTAAATCAATAAAGGTTGTTAATATCTTCTTTATAAATTAAGATTTAGCGAGTCAATTTGTAAGTAATTTATTAATTAAATTTGTTTTAAGCTATTATAACAAACTCATACTATGAAAAAAATTACGGCATTATTACTTTTTTTCACGTTTACCTCTCTATTAAATGCGCAATCCTACATCGGTTTTCTTACTGATAATTACAGTGGTGTGCATGGTGTAATTTCTAATCCAGCAAATATTGCCGATTCTCGTTTTAAAACAGATATTAATCTTGCAGGAGCAAGTATATTTGGAAGTAACGATTATTTTGGTATTAATCTTTTTGACGCAACAAAAAATGGATATAGTTTTGATTTGGAATCAAAAAAACATCCAAAAGATGCAAATAGTGGAGCAATAAATGCTGATATTCTAGGGCCATCTTTTATGTTTAATCTTACCGAAAATAGCTCTTTAGCCATCTTTTCTAGAGCTAGGGCTTTTGGGAATGTTAATAGTGTTGATGGAGCTTCTATTGCCTCAATAGATGATGATTCTACATACGATGTTAGCATTACTGAAGAAAACATAAATGCTGTAGCCCATTCTTGGGCAGAGTTTGGTATTTCTTATGCAAGAGTTTTGTTGAATAAAAATCAGCACTTTTTAAAAGGTGGTGTTTCGTTAAAGTATTTACAAGGTCTAGGAAGTTCTTATATTCTCGGTGAAGACATTACCATTGATATTGATGATGATGGTACTGATCTAGGCGGTGGTGTAACAGTGGGAAGTATAGACTCTAGTGGGAATCTAACGTATGCACGTTATGATGAGTTTGATAATGATGATTATGATTATAAAACGCCTGATAATGCTAATGGTTTAGGTGTCGATTTTGGTGTTATTTATGAATGGAGACCAAAGTATGGAGATTATAAAGCAGACGATTCTAATTCATATAATTTTAAAGACAAGAATAAGTACAAATTAAAAATAGGCGTATCTGTTACAGATATTGGTTTTATTGATTATAAAGATGGTATTAGAGAAGCATTCAATATTACTGATACGGATGTCAACCAAAATCAATTTGAAGCCCAGGCAGATTTCGGAACTGCATTAAACACGTTTTACACACAAACTAATTCTGCTACAGGGTATAAAATTGATTTACCAACAGCACTACACGTTAATGTAGACTGGAGTTTTACTAACAAAGTGTATTTAAATTTGAATACCGATTTTTCATTGATGTCTAAAGATAGAATAAGTGCAAATCGTGTATTAAACACAGTGTCGTTAACTCCACGTTTTGAGAGTAAATGGTTTAGTTTTTATATGCCTTTAAGTGTTATTGAAAATAATGGTTTTAGAATGGGAGCAGGTTTAAGAGCTGGACCACTATACATAGGTTCAGGGTCTGTAATTTCTGCATTTACAAGTGACAATAATAGAGAAGCAGATGTGTATGCAGGATTAAAAATACCAGTATATCAAGGTGTCCCAAAAGATAAGGATGAAGATGGCATTATTGATAAATTTGATGATTGCCCAAAAGTATCAGGACCAGTTGAGAATAATGGTTGTCCTTGGGGAGATGCAGATGAGGATGGTTTATTAGATAATGTTGATGAATGTCCAGAGGTAGCGGGCTCAGAAGAAAATAAAGGATGCCCCTGGGGCGATAAGGATGAGGATGGTATTATAGATAAGCTTGATGCTTGCCCGGAAGAAGCTGGTCCTGCAGATAATAAAGGTTGCCCTTGGAGAGATACTGATGGTGATGGTGTTTTTGATAAAGATGATGATTGTATCGATGCCGTTGGTACCGTTGCTAACAATGGTTGCCCTGAAGCTGTGATACAAGAGCTTCAAAAAACATTGAATGATTATGCTAAAGTTATCTTGTTTGATTATGGCACTTCTTCTATAAGCGACCAGTCTAATCAAGTTTTATCTGATATCATAGTGGTTTTAAAAGAGTATTCTAATGCCAGATTTACAATTGAAGGTCATACGGATAGTATTGGTAGTTATGGGTTAAACAAAAGATTATCTGATGCTAGAGCTAATGCTGTTAAAAGCTTTTTAGTTGAAAATGGTATAGATTCAAGTCGATTATCAGCTATAGGATATGGTGAAAGAAAACCAATTGCTACCAATATGTATAAAGCAGGTAGGAAACAAAATAGAAGAGTAGAAATTAACTTAGTGAAGTAGAAAAAACTTTTATTAAATACTAATTTAGTACATGACAAAAATTTAGAATAGAAAGCTACACTCATATAGCATATTATGGCTTTTTCGTTAAAAAAACCTGTCAGGTCTTTTTTATCCTGAAAATTGCGAGTAGTTTATTTCTCAAAATTAATTTTTGTCATGTACTTAAAAATAATAATCAAAAACTCAGCATTTAATAAGTACTGAGTTTTTTTTTGTCATTCCTGCGAAGGCAGGAATCCACTTAGCTAGTGTAAGGTTGTTTTTTAAACTAAACTCTAATTTTAAAGTGTTCTTTTACTTGTTCATTTCTAAAGAAAACAAAACCCCAAAAAAAGGTGTCAATAGTAACTGTGACTTTAGGATGTTCTTTTATAATTTCCCACGCTTCAGTCATGCTTTCAGACCAATAAATATCATCAAAAATAAAAACAGAATCATTATTAGCTGTTTTTAATACCATTTCAAAATATTTTAAAGTCGCTTTTTTTTGATGGTTTCCATCAAAGAAAATAAGATTATATCTATTTGAACTTAGTTTTTCAATTTCAGTATTAAAATTTCCAGTAATAATATTTATATGTTCAGAATCTTGAATCTTTAATTGATTTTTTGAAAACGCTGAGGTGTTCGGGCAACCCTCAATAGATGTGATTTTAGCTTTGGGATTTCCTAAATTCATAGCATGTGTTGCAATGCCTAAGGAAGTTCCTAACTCTAAAATGTTATTTGGTTTAAAATAATTAGTGAGTCTGTATAGAAGTTTTGCTCTTGTATGAGTTGTGCCAGCTTTTTTAGTGATATCAGAAACTGAACGTTCTTGATGTTTCATGACTTGTGAACCAGCCCCTAAATCTTTGACTTTAATTTTAGTGTTACTTTCAAGTAACGATTTTCTATAATTCAAAATAGTATTATAGGCTTCGTAATTGGTTTTATCATAAAAACATTTGGTAACCAAATCATACACGAAAGGGGAGTGTACACCGTGTTGATTGGTTGATTTTATGATGAATTTTATGTATTGCTTTATTTGGTAAAACATATTTCTATGTCTGGTCGAGCGCAGTCGAGACCTAATTTTGTTTACATGTTAACTAAAACCTCTCGACTGCGCTCGAGGGGACAGGGTTGTTGTCAGGCAAAAAACTTTGCGTCTCTGCGTCTTTGCGAGAGAACTTTAACCTTCCAATTTAGAAGATAATTCGAACCAACGTTCTTCTTTAGCTTCAATGCTATCTATGATTTTTTGTAACTCTTTAGATAATTTATTGATATTGTCTTGAGATAAATCAGGATTGTGAAACTTATTTTCCAGTTCCTTTTTGTCAAATGCCAATGATTTTAATTTACTCTCAATGTTTTTTAGTTCTTTTTCTTCATTATAAGAAAGCTTAGAGGCTTCATTTTGTTTTGAAGGTTGTTTGTCTTTTTTGTCCACTGAAGTTTTTGAAATCACAGGCTGACAGTCTTCATAAACTCGGTAATCTGTATAATTTCCTGGAAAATTTTCAATAATACCATCACCTTTAAAAATAAATAGATGATCTATTACTTTATCCATAAAATAACGATCGTGCGTTACAACAATAACACATCCTGGAAAATCTAAAAGAAAACTTTCCAAAACATTAAGCGTTACTATATCTAAATCGTTTGTTGGTTCATCAAGAATTAAAAAGTTAGGATTCTGAATTAAAACCGTACATAAATACAATCGTTTACGCTCACCACCACTAAGTTTTTCAACAAAATCATGTTGTTTTTTTCTGCTAAATAAAAAACGTTCTAAAAGTTGTTGTGCGCTTATTTGTTTTCCTTTTTTTAATGGAATATAATCACCAAATTCACGAATAACATCAATAACTTTTTGTTCGGGTTTTATGGTAATTCCATTTTGTGTGTAATAGCCAAATTTAATAGTGTCTCCAGTTATAACTTTTCCCGAATCTGGTTTAGCCGTTTCAGTAAGTATATTCAGAAAAGTAGTTTTTCCAGTGCCATTTTTTCCAATAATACCAACACGTTCTCCTTTTTGAAACATATAATTAAATCCATCTAAAATGGTTTTATCTTTATATGCTTTTGATACTTTATGGAATTCTAGAATTTTACTTCCCAAACGTTCCATATTAAGCTCTAACTGAACCTCATGGTCATTTCTGCGTTGGTGCGCACGATGTTTTATATCTGCAAAATCATCAATTCTAGATTTAGATTTGGTGGTTCGGGCTTTAGGCTGGCGTCGCATCCAATCCAGTTCCTTCTTAAACAGTTGCTTTGCTTTGCCTGTTTCTACAGCTTGTTGTTCTATTCTTGCATCTCGCTTTTCTAAGTAGTAAGAGTAATTACCTTTATAACAGTGTAGTTCACCATCGTCTAATTCAATAATTTCATTACACACACGTTCCAGAAAGTATCTGTCGTGAGTCACCATAAAAAGCGTGATGTTTTCTTTAGCAAAAAAAGATTCTAACCATTCTATCATTTCTAAATCTAAATGATTTGTAGGTTCATCTAAAACTAGTAAATCGGGTTTATTGATTAAAGCATTTGCGAGTGCGAGTCGTTTTTTTTGCCCACCAGAGAGCGTGCTTACTTTATCTCCTAAATTTTCAAGCTTCAATTTGAAAAGAATTTGTTTATAAAGGGTTTCGAAATTCCAGGCTTGATGATGTTCCATAGCATCAAAAGCAGCCTGATATGTTTCAGTATCTTCTGAGTTTAAAAGCGCTTTTTCATAATTCGAAATCACTTTTAAAATAGGGTTATCACTAGCTAGAATGGTGTCTTCAATAGTTAGTTTTTCATCAAATTTAGGATCTTGCGATAGAAAGGCAACCTTAATATCTTTTCTAAATATAACGTCGCCTGAATCAGAAGTATCATCACCAGATAAAATATTTAAAATGGACGTTTTACCTGTTCCATTTTTTGCAACAAATGCTATTTTTTGGTCTTTATGGACACTAAATGAAATATTTTCAAAGAGTGTGAGTTCTCCATAAGATTTAGATATGTTTTCAACTGTTAGATAATTCAAAGGAAAGTTTTTTGCAAATAACGTACAAAAAACCAAAAAAACCTCCATTAGTTTTATTGTTCAACTCGAAAACTTATATTTGTGATAAATCAATGTGCCTCAATATGAAGAGCTATTTTTTAAGTATTTGCTTAATAATTTGTGTTTTGTTTTCTTCTTGTATTACTAATAAAGATTTAGTTTACCTTCAAGATAAAGGGAATGTTTCTGATGTAGCTCTTCAACTTAAAGAATTATCAAAACCATATAGGGTACAAATAAGTGATATATTAAGTATAAATGTTAAAGCTTTAGATCCAGAACTTGTAAGTATATTTAATCCAGTTGAAAGTGCTAATGGTTCTTCTCAAGGTGGTGGGTTATATTTTAGTGGTTTTACGGTAGATTTACATGGGAACATTGAATTTCCAATTTTAGGAAAAATTAATGTATTAGGATTCACAATTAATGAAATAAAGGAAAAAGTTAAGAGTGAACTTTTAAAACAATATTTCAAAGAAGATGCAGAACTTTTTGTTACTGTAAAATTAGCAGGCCTAAAATATACTACAATTGGAGAGATTGGTTCAGGTGTGTATACGCTTTTTCAAGATCGCGTTAATATTATCGAAGCTTTAGCAAATGCAGGGGATATTCCTTCGACAGGAGATAGAAAAGATGTTTTAATAATTAGGCAATATCCTGATGGTCAAAAAATTCATCATATAGATTTAACGGATATTTCGGCGATGCAATCGCCATTTTACTTCATACAGCCTAACGATATTATTTTAGTTAAGCCACTTAAACGTAAAGCTATAGGTGCTGGACAAACAGCTATTCAAAATTTAACTACAATTGCATCTATATTGTCTGTTTTAGTGTCCACTTATTTTTTAACAAAGAATCTTTAGATAGGTATTATGGAAGATGAATTCGATGTTTCAGAATCACAATCGCAACAACCTTCATTTGATATAAAGGCGTTCTTGTTTCGTGTTTTAAGCTACTGGAAACTATTTATTTTATTTATTGGAATTGGCATATTTGTAGTATATCAACAAAATATTCGTACGCAACAATCTTATAGATTAGGAACTCAAATTTCTATTGAAGATGAGTCTAATCCTTTGTTTACATCAACAACTAGCTTAACATTTAATTGGGGAGGCGTTTCTGGAAAAGTACAAACAACCATGAATTCTCTGACGTCAAGATCTATTCATGAAAAAGTAGTTGATAATCTTGAGTTTTATATTAATTATCTTAAACAGTCTAGATTTAGGAAAGATGACATATATAGTTATGCACCTTTTAAGATTGATTTAATACCAGATACATATCAAATATTAAATTCACCTATTCGAATAACGTTTCTTGAAAATAATAAATATGAGCTTTACATAAATTTTGAATCCAATTTAGTACAAACTCAAAATTACACTGATAAAAGTAAAACTACTCTAGATGTTCAAGTGGGCGAATTTAAAAAGGTATATAATATTGGAGATACTATAACTCTCCCATTTATAAATACTATTTTAAATATAAAGGAAGATAGAAAAGCATCAGTAAATGAAGAATATTTTATAGCGTTTAATGATTTTGATGCGGTAGTTGGAGCTTATAGAAGTAAATTATCAATAAATAACCCTAGAAACTCTGCTATACTAAATTTAAGCATGGTTGATGTTAATAAAGCAAAAATTGTTGACTACTTAAATGAAACTGTAAAAGTTTTAAGTGAAGATCAATTAAATAGAAAAAATCAATTTGTTACAAATACCATTTCGTTTATTGATGAGCAGTTAGATCGTGTGAAATCACAATTAACTTTAAATGCCGATTCTTTAAATAATTATAAGCAAAAAAATAAAATATTTAACTTAAATGATGAAAGTTCTGCAATAAATAATAAACTTACTTCATTAGAGTTAGAAAAAGAAAATATAATTAGAAAACTAGCTTATTATGCTAGTTTAAAAACCTATTTAGAAACAAGCGATACCTTTACAGAAGTGCCAGCTCCTGCTATTGCTGGAATTGATGACTCTAATATACTTGCTAATATTGGTAAAATAAATAATTTATCAGTACAGAAATCTAAATATGGGTCAACTGTTAGAAAAGACGCTACAATTTTTGCTGATCTTAATAGACAAATAGAAGGATTAAAAACAGTTCTTTTAGAAAACATCAGTTCTACAACCAATGAATTAAAAAGAATATTGCAAAATGTAAATTCTAAAATAGCAATTCAAGAAGCTAAAATTAGAATGCTACCAAAAGCGCAACAAAAATTGTTTGATATTCAAAGACAATATTCATTAAGCGAACAAACCTATAATATGTTTTTAGCTAAGCGTGGCGAAGCAGATATTATAAAATCGGCGAGTGTTTCAGATATCTTAATCATCGATAAAGCTAAAGATACAGGGGCAACACCCATAGATTTAAAGTTGAGTTCACGTTATTTATTTGCCATTATTGGAGGATTATTGCCACCACTATTATTAGCTTTCTTTATTACTTTTTTCGATAATAAATTACATAATCCTAAAGTTCTAGAAAATTTATCTAATATTCCACTATTAGGGGTTGTAGGTAAAAGTGATTTAGAGAATAATATGGTGGTTCACTTAAAACCTAAATCGACAATATCAGAGGCATTTAGATCCATAAGGTCTAGTTTGCAATATTTTTATAAAAAACACAGTCTTGAAGGTGCCAAAACAGTAATGGTTACATCATCTGTAAGTGGCGAAGGGAAAACATTTTGCTCTATTAATATAGCAACGGTTCTTGCTATGAGTGGTAAAAGAACTATTTTGGTAGGTTTAGACCTTAGAAAGCCTAAGATATTTGGCGATTTTGATATAAAGAATGATATTGGTGTGGTTAACTATTTAATTGGGCAAAAGGATATTGATGAGGTATTGCAAAAAACAAAAGTGCCAAATTTAGATGTTATTACTTCTGGCCCTGTTCCACCAAATCCTTCAGAGTTATTAATAGGAGAAAGAATGGATGATTTAGTAGCTGTGCTCAAAAAGTCTTATGATTATATTGTTTTAGATACACCACCAATAGGGTTAGTTGCTGATGCTCTAGAGCTTACAGAATATGTAGATGCTACAATATATGTTGTAAGACAAGACTATACTAAAAAGGGTATGATAAACCTTATAAATACTAAATATAATAAGGGTGAAATAAAAAATTTGAGTTTTGTGTATAATGGTTATAATCAGAAAGGGAAATATGGTTATGGTTATGGCTATGGCTATGGTTATGGCTACGGTTATGGTAGTTATGGCAAAGGTTATAACGATGAAGACTCTATTAAAAACACATCCATGTCTCGAATTAAATCTTTTTTTAAATTATAAATTAAACTAAGAATACATTGACTAATAAAAATGTAAATTGGCTTTACTCAATTTCTCCAAAGAAAAAATTAATTGATTTAAATCTTAAAGAGATTTGGCGTTATCGTGATTTGCTTTTTTTGTTCGTTAAAAGGAACGTCGTTACTTTATATAAGCAAACTATTTTAGGACCGTTGTGGTACTTCATTCAACCACTTTTCACATCAATAATTTTCACCTTAATATTTAATAATATTGCTAATATTTCTACAGGAGATGGTATACCCCCTTTTCTGTTTAATTTAGCAGGAATTACCTTTTGGAACTATTTTAAGGAGTGTTTGATGGGTACAAGTGATACATTTAGGAAGAATCAAAATATTTTTGGAAAAGTTTATTTCCCTAGAGTTATTATGCCTATATCGGTAGTCGTTTCAAACCTTATAAAGTTTGGGATTCAGTTGTTGGTATTTGTTTGTTTTTACCTGTATTTTGCGTTTTTTACTAATCAAGCAATACATGCATCACCACAAATTGAGTTAATTATTTTGCCTGTATTGGTGTTTTTTATGGGGCTTTTGGGGTTAGGTTTTGGTATGATTATATCCTCAATGACTACAAAATATAGAGATTTGTCATACTTAGTTACTTTTGGGGTCCAATTATTAATGTATGCTTCAGCGGTTATGTATCCTTTAGAATTGATTAAAACAAAGGTGGCAGAAGGTAGTATTCCTAAATTAGCTGGTATACTTATAGAATATAATCCAATGACAACAATTATAGAAGCGTTTAGATTTATTGCACTTGGTGCAGGAGATTTTTCTTTAGTAAAGCTTTTATATGTTATTTTGATAAGTTCTGTATTATTTATAATAGGCTTAATTATTTTTAATAAAACTGAAAAAAGTTTTATAGATACGGTATAATGGAAGAGATTAAAAACGAAAGTATTTCAAACATTAACAAGAACAAGGACTTTTATGATAAGAAATATAAAAAGGTCAATGTTAGTGGACTTATAAAGACCTTAAATAACTTAGATTCATTTTTAAATGATGCCACAACTACAGATATTAGTTGGGTTGGCATGTATGTAAATAATTTTAAAGACACGGTTAAAGGTAAAAAAATAATGGAGTTGGGCTGTGGTAACTGTGCTAATGTTGCTGTTTTAGCAGCTTTAGGAGCCGAAGTTATAGCTAATGATATTTCAGAATATAGTAGTGATATTATTAATGCTCTAAACGCCAATTATAAATTTGAATATGATATTGTATTTGTAAAAGGAGATTTTACTGATCATAATTTACCAAAACAATCACTAGATATGGTTATAGGTAAAGCTTTTTTACATCATTTAACATTAGAACACGAATTAGAAGTTATAAAAAAAATTAATCAAGTTTTAAAACCAGAAGGCGAAGCACGTTTTTTTGAACCTGCTATAAATAGTAATTTTTTGGATGAGTTACGATGGGCTGTTCCAATGGATAATAGACCTTCAAAATTATTTAGTCCAAAAGCTTTTAAACAATGGGAAGATTCAGATCCGCACCCACATCGCGATAATAGTTCGAAACATTTTAAACAATTAGGGCATCAGTTTTTTAGTAAAACTGAAATTATACCAATGGGCATGTTAGAGCGTTTTTATCGTATTTTACCTTTTTCAACAAAAACGGTTAGAAAATATAGAAGAATAGCGTTAAAAATAGAAAAATATGCACCAAGATTTATTCAATATTTTGGAGCAAGAAGTCAAACTATTATTTATAAAACACCAAGAATCAATTAAGCATGTCTAATATAATTTTAAAGGCTGAAAATATTTCTAAGCAATACCGTTTAGGTGTGGTTAGTTCGGGTACTTTAAGCCATGATTTAACGCGATGGTGGCATATGGTAAGAGGCAAGGAAGATCCGTATTTAAAAATAGGCGAAACCAACGATAGAAGTACAAAAGGCAGTAGTGATTATGTTTGGGCATTGCAGGATATTAATTTTGAAGTTAAGCGAGGCGAGGTATTAGGTATAATTGGTAAAAATGGAGCTGGTAAATCAACACTTTTAAAAATACTCTCTAGAGTTACTGGGCCAACTACAGGCGAAATTAAAACTAAAGGGCGCATTGCATCGTTACTTGAAGTGGGTACAGGTTTTCATCCAGAAATGACGGGACTTGAAAATATTTACCTTAATGGTGCGATTTTAGGAATGACTAAAAAGGAAATACAACAAAAAGAAGCTGAAATTATCAATTTTAGTGGTTGTCAACGTTATATTGATACGCCAGTTAAGCGTTATTCTTCTGGTATGAGAGTGCGTTTGGCGTTTGCAGTAGCTGCCCATCTCGAACCAGATATTTTGGTTATTGATGAGGTTTTGGCTGTTGGCGATGCCGAATTCCAAAAGAAAGCCGTTGGTAAAATGCAAGATATTAGTAAGGGTGAAGGACGAACAGTTTTATTTGTAAGTCATGATATGAACGCTATTTCATTACTAACCGATCGTGTTATTGTGCTAAAAGATGGAAAAGTAAATTATGAAGGTGATACAGATAGCGGTATAAAAGAATACCTTAAAGGTGACGATAAACAATTAAACTATAATTACAAAGGAGAGGTAAGAAACCCAAAAGTTATATTTGCAGAAATACAAACAAGTTTGCCAAATAATGTACATGAATTTGGAAAAGAAATTAAGTTTGTTTTTACACTAGATTTACCATTTGATACTGAATATTTAGCATTGTCTTTTCAAATTATTGATGAGTTTAGTGTGCCAATTACACATTCATGGGTATTTGATGCTGATAATGATATTAAAAGAAAAAAAGGACAATACACATTTCAATGTAGTTACCCAAACCCGAAACTATATAGCGGTAATTATTCGTTGTTAGTACATTTGTCTAATTCAAGAACAAAAGAGAAATTCGATTTCTTAGATTCGGTATGTCATTTTAAACTACAAATGATGAAAACAGTAAGATCTGAATACCATTGGCAAAAAAACACGTGTAAATATATTGAAGAAATGGAGTGGAAGACATTTAATAAAGAGGATGTATAAAGAAATTAAGCAAAAAATAAAGACAAAAATTTTTAAAAAGTTTTTCGCTGAATACAAAGTTTTTCAAAAAAATAATTATTCAGATTTTTCTAATGATGAGCTTGATATTGTAAACAGGGTAAAATCGTTTACAATGACTTCACCTGAACGTATAGTAAGTTTTGTTCGAGCTATAAATTATATTGAAGATCATAATATTGAAGGCAGTATAGTTGAATGTGGTGTGTGGAAAGGGGGAAGTTCAATGGCTGCTTTATTAGCTTTGAAAAATAAAAACAGAAGTATTTATTTGTATGATACTTTTGAAGGGATGAGTGAGCCAACTAAAGAAGATAAATCATTTAAAGATGAATCTGCTCATAAGGCATATCAAACAAAAGATGAATATTGGAAACGAATAGAATGCTATTCTAGTTTATCTGAAGTTGAAAATAATATACATACAACCAATTACCCAAAGGATAAGATTAGTTTTGTTCAAGGTAAAGTTGAAGATACCATACCTGAAACAATTCCAGATAAAATAGCGGTTTTAAGATTAGATACCGATTGGTATGAATCTACAATGCATGAAATGGTTCATTTGTTTCCTAGATTAATTAAAGGAGGCGTTATTATTATTGATGATTATGGCCATTGGAAAGGATGTAGAAAAGCAATTGATGAGTATGTTTTAAAACATAATATCAAGTTGTTTTTAAGCAGGGTAGATTATACTTGTAGAATTGGTGTTAAACTTGAAGATGGATAATTTTACAAATATCGATTTTGCTACAGAAAACTTAGATCGTTATCAAATAAGGTCTTCTATTTTTAGTGCTATAAAAAAAACAATCCCTCTGTTTAAAGGTGAGTTGTTAGATGTTGGTTCTGGAAAAATGCCATATAAAGCGTATATTTTAAATAACTCTAAAGTAAATAATTATGTTGGCTTAGATATAGAAAACGCATTACTATATGATAGTCATGTAAAGCCAGATTTTACTTGGGATGGTACCATTATGCCATTTGAAGATTTAAGTTTTGATTGTGCTTTTGCAACCGAGGTTTTAGAGCATTGTCCAGAGCCGGAAGTTGTTTTAAAAGAAGTAAATCGTGTTTTAAAACCAGATGGTGTTTTCTTTTTTACAGTACCATTTTTATGGAATTTACATGAAGCACCTCACGATGAATATCGGTATACACCATTTTCTTTAAGGCGTCATTTAGAAAACTCAGGCTTTATGGACATAGAAATTGCTGCAACTGGTGGTTGGCATGCGTCTATGGCACAAATGTTAGGATTGTGGGTAAGGCGAAGCCCTATGTCTAGTTCTAAAAGAAAATACTTGTCTTTTTTAATTAAACCAGTTATTAAAAAGTTGTTGGAGCTCGATAAAAATGAAAAGGTATTATTTACGGACGGACAAATGATAACGGGGTTATACGGTACTGCCAAAAAAAAGTAAAATATGAAGATTGCTATATTCTCTCCAAGTAAAAATCCGTACTCTGAAACCTTTATTCAGGCACATAAAAACTTTCTGAAAGATGAGGTGTTTTATTATTATGGTAGAGCAGATACTATTAGATTAGAACACTATCAACCAAATTTTTCTGATAAAATATCTCGATTAAGCTTAAAGTTGTTCTCGAAATTTTTTAAAAAACCTAGTAATTATATTTGGACAAAACTTGTTGAACGCTCAATAAAAAAGAATAAAATAGATAAAGTTTTAATCGAGTATGGAACACATGCATACCATTTACTCCCAGTCCTTAAAAGAATAAATATTCCTTTTGCTATCCATTTTCATGGGTATGACGCTAGTTTAAAACGTACAATAAAACAATGTAATTATTATAAAGATTTATTTGAAATAGCTGATAGCGTAATAGCCGTTTCAAAAAAAATGGAAGAAATGCTATTGCAAATAGGTTGTCCAAAAAACATATTAGTTTATAATGTTTATGGGCCTCATCCTGAGTTTTTACAGGTACAGGCTAAGTTTAATAAGAAACAGTTTATAGCTATTGGTAGATTTACCAATAAAAAAGCACCGTATTATACTATAATGGCATTTAAAGAGGTTTTGAATAAGCATCCTGGAGCTAAATTGTTAATGGGTGGAGATGGTGAATTGCTTAATACATGTAAGAACTTAGTTAACCATTATAATATAGCTCAAAATGTAATATTTTTAGGTGTTATTACTCCAGATGTTTTTAGAGGTTATTTATCAGAATCTTTGGCTTTTGTTCAACATTCTATAACTGCAGATAATGGCGATATGGAGGGTACACCACTTGCTGTTTTAGAATCTAGCGCAGCAGGTTTACCTATTATTTCAACATATCATGCTGGGATTCCTGATGTTGTAATACATGAAGAGACTGGTTTGTTAAGTAACGAGCATGATGTGAAAACAATAAGTACCCACATGCAACAATTGTTAGACAATCTAGATTATGCTAAAACCCTAGGTGAACAAGGTAAAAATAACATCAAAACTAATTTTAGTATGGAGCGGCACATAAATAAGCTTCAAAATATTTTAGAAGAAATTTAGTTGAAGCAATATTATATAATCGCAATACAAGCGCATAAAACGAAGAAATACTTAAAAATAAATAATGAAACATTATTTACTTACAAGATTTAATTTAACATTTAAAGAATGGAAAACCTCAAAGAATGGTGAGCTTGTTTTAACTGATAAATGGTTAAAAAATAGGTTTGTACTTTTTGAGAATTATTGCTTATTATCGGTTAAAAATCAAACATGTCAGAACTTTATATGGTGTGTTTTTTTTGATATTAAAACACCAGTTGAATACAGAGATAAAATAGAATCCATTTCAAAAAATTATTCGAATTTTAAGCCAGTTTTTATAGACGGTAATGAAAATCTTGAGCAATCATTTATTGAGTACATAACTAATGATATTAGTAAAGACGATAATTATGTAATTACAACAAGACTCGATAACGATGACCTTATTCATAAAGACTTCATTAAAACAATCCAGGAATTATATAAACCTGAAGATAATTTGGTTATTGATTTAAGAAAAGGGCACTCCATTACTTTAGGAGAACCACATTCTGAAATTAGAGAATTTACAAGTCGTTTTAATCCATTTATAAGTGTTGTAGAGAGTGTAAAAGACATTAAAACAGTAATTTCTAAAATGCATCAAGATTGGAAAACATCAACTCATATTATTGATTATAATAAAAATAAGTTGTGGATAGAACTGGTTCATCAAGAAAATAAACTTAATGATACTAAAAACAACTTAAAGAGAATTTATAAAATTAATAATGAAGATTTTGGCTTAATTTACAAAGAGAAACTAATAGACCACCCGCTTTCAATAGTAGGTATTTTTGCTAAGTCAAATTTAAAAGCTATTCTTAAATTATTCAGAAGAATCGTTAACAAACTAACAAAATAATATTTAGCTTTAATAAGAGTCTATTCTTGAGAATATGATGCTTTCTTTTTAGAGTATAGCTTTTATTATTACTTTTAGCACAAATAAATAAAAATCTTGAGTTCTCCATTAGTTTCAATTATTATTCCAACTTATAATAGGGCAAACCTTATTCTAGAAACTTTAAATAGTATCAAGGAGCAAACCTATACTCATTTGGAATGTATTGTGGTTGATGATGGATCGACTGATGATACGGAAAAAATACTAACAGAGTTTTGTTTAAAAGATAAACGTTTTCAGTTTCACCACCGCCCTAATTCAAGTCCAAAGGGAGCAAATTCATGCCGTAATTACGGATTTAAATTAAGTCAGGGCACATATATTAACTGGTTTGATAGTGATGATTTTATGCATCAGGATAAGCTTAAAATTCAAGTTGAAGCTTTAGAGAAAAGTGAATTTAGTTTTTCGGTTTGTCAAACTTTAGTTTTTGAAAATTCTATTGAAAATATTATTGGATTAAGACATGGAATAATTTATTCTGACAAGTCTTTTGAAGATTATTTATCACGGAAAATTATTTGGATGACACCCTCTGCAGTATGGAAAAAAGAGTTTTTGCTTAAATTGGATTATTTATTTGATGAGGAATTGCAAGCGGCTCAAGAATGGGAATTCCATTGTAGAGCATTATTTGTATCCCCTACGTATCATGTTACTGAAAAATCTTTAGTCTATATAAGGCGACATTTAGAGAGTATTTCATATAATAATGACATAGAAAAAAGGGAGCTGAATTACCTAGTCGCTAGAGAAAAAGTATTTAATTTTTTAAAAGAAAAGAAAATTAAAAATAATTATCTTATTAAATATTTCATAACCCAGTATAAGCAATACTTAAAGAAAAGAGATTTTAGTACCGCTATTAAAATATTGAAAAAGCAATTGTTTTTTTGTGAAGACTTAACCTTTTTTTATAGAATGAAACTCATGATTTCATACTTTTTCTATGCTATTTTTAATAAAGGAGAATTCATTTTTAAAGGAAAACGTTTCAAAACTGATTAATAAAAAGATATATGGCTAATAACAAATTAGTTTCCATAATTGTACCATGTTATAATCAATCCCAGTATCTTAATGAGGCTTTGGAATCTGTACTGCAACAATTTTATAAAGATTGGGAATGTATTATAGTAAATGATGGTTCTGAGGATAGTACCGAAGAAATAGCTAAAAAATGGGTGACTAAAGATGTCAGGTTTAAGTTTATAAATCAATCCAATCAAGGGGTTTCTGCAGCAAGAAATGCAGGTATTAAATCTTCAAAAGGGCGGTTCGTTTTATGTTTGGACGCAGACGATTTAATTTCAGAAGATTATGTGCAATTGGCCGTAGATGCCTTTTCAACTAAGCCAAACCTGTCTTTGGTTTATAGTGAGGCTGAAAAATTTGGGGAACAAAATGGTAAATGGGATTTGCCAGAATTCAGTTTACAACGCATGGCAGAATCTAACATTATCTTTAATGCTGCTTTTTTTAAGAAAGCAGATTGGGAAAGCGTAGGCGGATTTGATGAGAATATGAAACAGGGTCTTGAAGATTGGGAATTCTGGATTCATCTTTTAAAAGACGGTGCGCAAGTGTATCAAATACAAAAAGTTTGTTTCTTTTATCGTATTAATAAACAATCCAGAAATCGATCCATTTTATCAAGTCATTATAAAACGCTTTACGAGTATATTTCAAAAAAACACATTGATTTTTTTATAAAACATATTGGAAGCTATCCAGAATTGGTAAAAAAAATGAATAAGATGAAACGTGATTATGACGCATTAAAATTTAGCAGATCAAACGCGTTGAAAGTGATATTTAATACCCTTACTTTTAAAACTAGAAAAAAGTAGATATATAAATGGCTAAAGTTTATTGCATAATTGTATCATATAATGCCATGCCTTGGATAGAACGTTGTCTTAGTTCTATAAATGATCAAGCAGAAGTGATTTTGGTTGATAATAATTCAAAGGATGAGACGGTTTTATTTGTACAATCAAACTTTCCTGATGTCTTAATTTTTCCTCAGGACACTAATTTAGGTTTTGGTAAGGCTAATAATCTAGGTATTTCTGAGGCACTTAAACGTGATGTATCTCATGTGTTTTTGATGAATCAAGATGTTTATATTGAAGATAATGCTTTAACTAAACTGGTTGAATTCAATATTAAAAATACCGAATATGGCATTTTAAGTCCCACACATTATAATGGAAAAGGAACAGGTTTAGATTTTCAATTTAAGAAATACTTAACCACAAACCATTCATATTCAAATAGCTTTTTAGAAAAAACATCTAAGCCAAAGGTTCTTGATGTTTTGTTTGTAAATGCAGCAGCTTGGTTAATTTCTAAAGATTGTTTAAGTGTTATTGGAGGGTTTGATCCATTGTTTTTTCATTATGGTGAAGACGAAAATTATTGTCAGCGTGCAAGGTTTCATAATATTAAAATTGGTATTGCAAACTTTGCTTTAATAAAACATGATAGAGAAAAAAGAAATACCAAATTAGAAGTTGATTTTTCTAAAAAATATTTTACAGCCTATAAGAAACTTATTGCTTTAAAATATGCCGATATTAATTTACCGTTTTCAAAAGAAGCTTTCAAAAAAGAAATTACTAAATCCAGAAAAGACATACTTAAATCTTTATTGAAGTTTAACTTAACCCATGCCAAGGGGTATTATAAAAAACTTAGCTTAGCAAAGAATACAGAAATAGAAATAATGGCCAGTAGGTCTACTAACATAAAAAAAGGGTATCATTATATTTCATGAGTGTTTTAGTTTCAATAATTATTCCAACCTATAACAGAGGGCATCTTATTTTGGATACCTTAAAAAGTGTTCAAAATCAATTACATAGTAATTTTGAGTGTTTAGTTGTTGATGATCATTCTAATGATAATACAGATGAAATTGTTAAGCAGTTTTGTGTAAACGATTCAAGATTTCGGTATTTTAAAAGACCATCTAATCGTTTAAAAGGTGCAAATGCATGCAGGAATTTTGGATTAGAAAACAGTAAGGGAGATTTTATAAATTGGCTAGATAGCGATGATTTATTGACCGAAAATCATATTCAAGAACATTTATTAGTTTATGAGGATCATAAGGCTATTAATGCATCTGTATCAGAAGCAGGAACATTTGTTGAATTTATAGGTGATAGTGAACAGAAATGGTCTAATATTTTTTCAAAGAATGATTTAATAGAAGATATGTTAACTTCAAAAGTAAGTTGGCAAACAGCTGCGGTTTTATGGAAACAATCAGAATTGCCTTCTAGACCATTTAGAGAAGATTTATCAAGCTCTCAAGAGTGGACTTTTCATTTATCACAAGTAATGGAAGGTTTGAATTTTTTTAGTTTTAATTTAGTAACAGTTTTTGTTAGAAGGCATGAAGATCGTATTGGAAAGGATGCTTCAAAAACGAAGTTTGAGTCTGCTTTTTTATCTCGGTATATCATTTTAAAGAAACTATATGTTGAAAAACGATTAAAAAAACCGTATCAAAAAGCTTTGCTAAATAAAATGCTTCAAGCAGTTAAAAAAGCAATATATTTTAAATATGACAAAGTGCTTTTTAAACAAACTTTAAAACTGATTTCTATTATTTATATTGCAGAATATAGGATGAGTCTTATAAAAATCATTTTTTTATACATTCCCATCTATAGAATTACTAGACGTGGCGAAACACTGTTTAAATTATGAGTATAGCATCATTAAAAATATTAATAATAACAGAATCTTTAGATGTGAATGCTAATAGTGCAGCTAAGGGGCGTTTGGCTTTTATAAACAGTTTTAAGTTAGCAGGTTTTAATCCGGACGTGTATCATTACACCCAAAAAAAAATTAGTATTGATGGTGTGAAATGTACTTCTATTTATGAATCCAAATTTAATACGATGTACTTATTAAGTAGGATGCATAGATTATCATTACGCTGGTTAAAGGTAGATATTGGTAAAGTTACTAACGCTTTATTTGGTTTCTCTTTCGGATTTTTTAATGACAGAAATAGTATTTATAAAACCATAAAAAAAGTTGATATTGAACAATATAATATGGTTTGGACATTTAGTCAAGGATCCAGTTTCCGTTCACATGCAGCTTTATTAAAAATCCCAAAATGGCATCATAAGTGGTATGCTTTTGTGCATGACCCATATCCGCATCATTTATATCCAAGACCCTATAATTTTATAGAATATGGATATAAAAAGAAGCGTTATTTTTTTATGGATATTACAAAGAAGGCTCACAAAATAGTATTTCCAAGTCTACTTTTAAAAGAATGGATGGAAAGCTATTATATAGATGTGAAAGAAAAGAGTATTATTTTACCGCATCCATTGGTTACAACCAAAAGCAATCAAAACCAATTGCCAGAGTATTTTGATGGTAAAAAGTTTAATATTTTACACGCGGGCAATTTATTGAATTTGAGAGATCCGTTTCCTATGATTGAAGCATTTCAACAATTTTTAAATATAAAACCTGAAGCTAAAAATGATTCTGCTTTATTGTTCATAGGAAAAAAGTCCATTTTTCAAGACTATCTAAAACTAAAACAGCAAAGTATAGCACAGCTTTATGTAAGTGATGATTATGAGTCTTTTAGTTGGGTTTATGCCATGCAACAGCATACTTCTGTTAACGTTATTTTAGAAGCAAAATCTGAAATCAGCCCTTTTTTACCAGGTAAGTTTCCGCATTGTGTAGCAGCTAATAAACCTATTTTACTAATTGGGCCACATTATAGTGAATGCAAGCGCCTTTTAGGCGATGATTATCCGTATTTATTTGATTTTGATGACATTGAAAAGTTAACAAAAGCACTTGTTGAATTGTATGAAATTTGGAGACAAGATGCGAATAATTTAAAGCTAAACAGACCTGATTTGTTACATTATCTTTCAGAAGATTATGTGAAAGACGTTTTATTAAGTGAAGTTAAAAAAGAAAATGTTTAGATGAAAATTTTAATGGTATCCATGTCGTCTATTCATTTTTTTAGATGGACTAATCAACTAAAAGACGCTGGGCATGAGGTGTATTGGTTTGATTTAAATGATGGTGACACGAAAGTTGAAACTATATCATGGGTAAATCAAATTGTAGGCTGGAAGCGTAAATGGGATTTTCCTGGGCGTTTTTTTATAAAAAAAAGATTCCCTAAAGTATATCAAAAAATTCAGGTTTTTAATGACCGTAAAACAACAAAAGTTTTTGAGGAATTTATAAAAGATATAAAACCAGATGTAGTACATAGTTTTGTAATGTACGTATCCTGTGTTCCTATTTTAAGCGTTATGCAGAAATATCCGAATATAAAATGGATATATTCTTCTTGGGGAAGCGATTTGTTTCATTATCAAACTGAAAAAAAATATCTAGAAGGCATGCAAAAAACATTGCCATATATAGATTACCTATTTACAGATTGCAAACGCGATTATCAGATAGCAAAAACTCATGGTTTTAATGGTGAGTTTTTAGGTGCTTTTCCAGGAGGAGGAGGTTACCCTATTTCAGACTATGAGGCTTTTAATACACCTTTTGAAAACAGAAAAACAATTTTAATAAAAGGCTATCAGCATAAATTTGGGCGATGTAACGTCGTTTTAGATGCCATTAAAAATTTGAAGGATGAGTTATCTAATTTTGATATTGTAATTTTTTCTGAAAACTATGAGGTTAAAAAACATGTAGAAATTACCGGGTTAAGTACTTGGGAAAACTTGAGTTGTACAGGTAAACTAACACATAAAGACTTACTAAAATTAATGGGGCAAAGTTATATGTATATAGGGAATTCAATTTCTGATGGGATGCCAAATACTTTGTTAGAAGCTATTATTATGGGAGCTTACCCCATGCAATCAAATCCTGGTAATGCAACATCAGAAATTATAAACGACGGGCAAAATGGCACATTAATTATTGATAGCCATGATGTTAATGAAATTGAGAGCAAAATAAAGCATGCCATTCATAATCCTTCATTAATAGAAAATGCTTTTAATTTAAATAGAGAGTTACGAGATAAATTAGAGTATTCAACTATTAAAAAAGGCGTGTTGGAAAAATATAGTGAGATTGAGAATAATAGTATTAAAAAACAATAAGTGGGGTTTACAAAAAATAGGTGCCAATTAATTTTAAGAGCAAAACTTAAAGGGCATATGGATTTAGATAATTTGATTATTGTCAATAGGCAAACCTTCATTTATGGCCATGTTGTTTATCAATTGCGCATAAAAATTTTAGGTATTCTAGAGATAATTTTTCTGAAATTTTAAAAAGCCTTACTTTTCAGTTTATAATTTTAAGTCTAACCATTAAAATTGAGTTTTAATTTTTAAATGACTAATACTTTTACAATTTTATATGCTTACAGAAATAGAGACCCCAATAGGGTTAGGCTATCTTTATTGTCGCTAAAAAAACAAAAGCATATAAATTTTGATGTGGTTTTTGTTGATTATGGTAGTACGGCTAAGTATGCTGAAAACATAAAAGAAGTAGTTGAAACTTTTGACTTTGCAACTTACCATTATATAGGGCATAAAGGCTTATTGTGGAATAAAAGCAAAGCACTTAATTACGGAATTACAAAGGCAAAAACAGGAGCTATTTTTATTTCTGATGTAGACGTATTAGTCGCTCCAGATTTTTCAGAAATAATAGATTCATTAGTAAGTCTAAATGAGTTCACCTTATTTAAAATTGGTTATTTACCAGAAAGTGTGACTTCAAAGGCTATAGAGAATTCAAGTTTTAAAGCTTTAAAACCAAAGCATTATGGCGATACCTTTGGGGTGGGATTGTTTCCTAAAGTAGCATTGAAAAAAGTTGGAGGTTTAGATGAGTTCTTTCATTTTTATGGATCTGAAGATGAAGATTTGAATTTCAGATTAGAAGCAGCCGGTTATAAAACAAATAGGTGTGAAGCGAACCTATTACTCCATCAATGGCATGAAAGATACCCGCAAAAAGCTCAAGAGAACTTAACAGTAATGCCGCGCTTATCAAATATTCAACGTTTAAATCAAAGGCATTTCTTGAGACATAAAGAAACCCAAAAGTTTGTTTTAGATAAAGTTGAAAGTAGAAAATACTACTTGCATTCAGATTATGAAATACTTAAAAACCCTTCAGAAACACTAGAGATTGATAATGTGGAAGCAAAGGTTATTCATGTTTTAAATTATGAGTTACCACTTTTTGAAAACGCTATTGTTAAAATAATTATCAAAGAAGCAGCTTTTTATGGGTCGTCAAAATATAGACTTAAAACGGCGCTGAATAAGCAAACACAACCATATTTATCTATGAAGGAGGTGAATGACTTGATATTGCAAAAAATACTCTTCAATTACAGAAACCATAATTATGTTTATCAAGTTTTTGAAGATTTAAAAACGATTGAATTTACTATAGATTTAAGAAATTAAGGATGAGCGGCAAAAAGATACGATTGTTTTGGTGGAGTGAATCTTTGCTTATGGGAAAACCTAAAGAGAATTATGGGGATGTTTTAGGTAAATATTTAGTTGAAAAAATATCGAATAAAAAAGCGCTCTTTTCTCACCCTAAAAAGTTTAGTATTCTAGATTTTTGGCAACCTATTTATGTTACAGCTGGTAGTATTTTAGCGCACGTTAATAAAAAATGTATTGTTTGGGGTAGCGGAATTATTAATCAAAATCAAATAGTAAAACCAGCAAAGTTTTTGGCAGTTAGAGGCCCAGAAACTCGAAAAGCCTTATTAGAGCAAGGGTATCAAGTTCCAGAAATATATGGTGATCCTGCTTTGCTTTTGCCAGATTATTATAATCCTGAAATTGATAAAAAATATCAATTAGGCATAATACCGCATTATGTTGATTATGAGTTTGTTAAAAATCGTTTTAGCCATTTAAAAGATGTAGTTGTTATTGATTTAATGACTAATAGTATAGAAGATACAACTAATCAAATTCTACAATGTAAACACATTATGTCGTCATCTTTACATGGCATTATAGTATCTCATGCATATCAAATACCAGCCCTATGGATAAAGTTTTCTGATAAACTTTTTGGAGACGATATTAAGTTTAAAGATTATTTTAAATCGGTAAAAATTAAACCATATGTTCCTTTTTCCATAGAATTGTTAAACGATAATAAAGATTTAGAAAAACTATTCGTAAAAGATATAGCAATCCCAAATATATTACAGGTAAATAACCTCAAAGATGGTTTAATGCGAGTTTGTCCATTTTAAAGAAGCGGCTTATATTGCGCACAATAAAATCAATACTTTATGTCTGTTAAATTATTTAAAGCATCAAATTTCACCTACACGCCTTTTGGTGATTTTATTAATGGAGATTTAGATTTTTTATCAGAGAATGGTGTCGAAATTGGTGATAGCCCAAGCGCATCAAATATTATTATATCTCAAAATATTAAACATTTAAGAAAGCATTTATGGAGAGGTTTTTTTGGGAAATCGTTTTTAATATGGACCAATGAACCTAGGTTTGATACGCATTTTGTAAAATCTAAAAGAATCTTTTTTAACCTGTTTAGATGTCACTTTATGAATATTTATACTGAAGATGTTTGTGTTACAAATCTATCAAACATTAGTAGTTATAAATTTATAAATAAAAACTTAAAGTTGTTGCCTAGTGATTTTCAATTAAAAAATAAAAGGACAATAGCTTTAATGTCCTATTTTAAAGGTGTTGATTCACCGCCATTAATGCGTGCTAATGTTAATATAGATTTAATAGCTACAAGGGCTAAAATTGCTGTGGAAGGGCATAAATTAAAACGTATAGATGTTTTTGGTAAAGGTTGGCCAGATGGCATTTCAAAAGAGGACTCAAGATATGGTAATTGGAAAGACAGAAAACAAGAATTGTTAAAAACCTATGCTTTTAATTTATGTTTTGAAAACACGGTTGCTAAAAATTATATTACAGAAAAGATTTGGGATAGTATAGAATCATATTGTTTGCCAATTTATTTTGGTGAAGGCACTAATATTTATGATTTGTTTCCAGAAGATAGTTTTATTGATTATTCAAAATTAAATTCACCTGAAGCGTTGTTTAAATTTATCGATGAACTTTCGAATATTGAATACGTACAAAGATTAAATAAGTGTATTTCTGTATATAATAGCATAAGCTTAAATGGCGAATCTATTAGAAAAGAAGAAAGAAAAAAAATACTGATTAAAATAGTTGAAAAAGTAAATTTTATTCAAAGTAGTTAATGGAATGTATTTTTCTTAGAAATCACTAAATTGTCAAAATGTTTATTTTAAAGTAATTAATGAGTTCACAAAAAACTATTTGTATTATACCAGCTCGAGGAGGCTCAAAGCGCTTGCCTGGTAAAAACATGAGAACGCTTTTAAAATTACCATTAATAGCATACAGTATTAATTACGCTAAACAAAATTCAGAAATTATAAATCATATTGTAGTTACTACTGATGACCATGAAATTAAACAGTATGCTTTGCAAGAAGGCATACAGGTTATTGACCGACCAAAACATTTGGCAGGTGATTTGTCTACTACGGTTTCGGCATTAAAACATGTTATTGAAAATATAGAAGAAAATTATAATCAGGTTGTTTTGTTGCAACCAACAAATCCATTGCGGCCAGAATCGTTACTTAAAAATGCATACCGCCAATTTATTGACAAGGATTCTGATAGTTTAATGACTGTAAGTAGGAATCATCATAAATTAGGAAAAATTATTAATAACCAATTTGAACCTTTTAATTATACTTTGGGGCAACGTAGCCAAGATTTAGAGCCATTGTATTTTGAAAACGGATTAATATATATTATTAAGACCTCATTAATTAAAGAAAATAAAATAATAGGAGATAAAAACATCCCGCTTATTAGTAATCATCCATATACTCAGGTTGATATTGATACCGAGGAGGATTTTAAATTTGCTGAATATATTTTAAATCAATACCCAAATGAATAGAGTTAGTACAAAATCTATTGCACAAAATAATTATAAGCGTTTTTGTGCTTTAGAAGGTTCAGATCATATTGCTAGTGAATTTGCGATTGAGACCTTATTAAAAATAATAAAACATTTTAAAATTAAAAAAGTTTTAGAATTAGGTTTAGGCATAGGGGCTGTAGCAGATACGGTTTTAAAGTATAGTAAAATATATAATGAAGATATTGAATATTTTGGAACTGAAAAAAATGATTTTTGTTTATCGGTTTTACCTGAAAATATAGAGGATTTTAATAATTTATCATTGTTTAATGAACTAAAATCAATAAAAAATGAGACGTTTGATCTCATTATAATTGATGGGCTTGATACGTCTTTAGACTCTATAAAAAACTATGTGAATTCACGCAGTATATTGTTTGTAGAAGGCGGAAGGAAATTACAAACAGAAACACTATTACAAATGTTTCCAAAGCATTATTTTGTAAATGTTATTACTTTAAGAAAACACAGACCTTATTCACCCGGAGGTGAAAGATTTTTAAATAATTATATTGGAGGAGGGCAATTAATTTTTATTAATCCAAATGCGAAAATGAAATTATTTTATATCAAAGAGAAGCTTAAATCGTTTGTTGTTTTAAGAATAAGAAGATTGAAAAAAAATGCATAAACCATACATTACAATAGCAGGACGAAAAGTAGGACTTGATTTTCCGCCGTTAATAATTGCAGAAATAGGTATTAACCATGAAGGCTCATTAAAAGTAGCCAAAGAAATGGTAGATGCGGCTTTTAGGGCTGGTGCTGAGGTAGTAAAACATCAAACGCATATTGTGGAAGATGAAATGAGTGGTGCTGCCAAAAAAGTGATTCCGGGTAACGCTGATATTTCCATATATGAGATTATGAAACGATGCGCCTTAAATGAGAAGGACGAGCGTGAATTAAAGTTGTATGTAGAAAGCAAAGGCATGATTTTTATATCGACGCCTTTTTCAAGAGCTGCTGCAAATCGGTTAGAACAAATGGGTGTTCAGGCATATAAAATAGGGTCGGGAGAATGTAATAATTATCCACTTCTAGAGCATATCGCTAAATTTGGAAAGCCTGTTATTATGAGTACTGGAATGAATACTATTGAAAATGTTGCAAAAGCAGTCGCAATTTTCGATCGTTATAAGGTTCCTGTTGCGCTGTTGCATACCACCAATTTATATCCAACACCTTCACATTTAGTGAGATTTGGTGCTATGCAAGAACTTCATAAAGCCTTCCCAGAAAAAGTGTTTGGTTTAAGTGATCATACTTTAAATAATAATGCCTGCTTAGGTGCTGTGGCTTTGGGTGCAAGTATTTTAGAGCGTCATTTTACTGATTATATGGAAAGAACTGGTCCAGATATTGTTTGTAGTATGGACGAAAAAGCATGTAAAGAATTAATTATAGGAAGTGCTGAGATTGCCCAAATGCGTGGAGGTACAAAAGCGCCTGCCAAAGAAGAACAAGTAACTATGGATTTTGCCTTTGCAACCGTTTGTAGTATTGCTGAAATAAAAAAAGGAGATGTATTCTCTAAAGATAATATTTGGGTAAAACGACCTGGCACAGGTGATATTACAGCTGAGTATTTTGATACGGTATTAGGAAAAACAGCGACAAGGCATATTGCTTTTGATGAACAACTAAAAGGTTCAGATTATGAATGATAAGGTTTCAATTGTAATTAGAAATAAAAATGAATCTAAAGCTCTAGACACAATTTTGAATATGTTGAATAGCTTATATTCAGAGTATATTCATGAAATCATAATTGTTGATAATAAATCTACAGATAGTAGTATACAGGTCGCAAAAAAACACAATTGTAAAATTGTAAACATAGATAAATTCACATACGGTAAAGCCATAAATGTAGGCATAGAAGCAGCATTGTCAAATTATGTATTGTTATTAAGTTCTCATGCTATGCCTATTGGCAATCATTTTTTCTATAATGCGCTTTCAGCTATTAAAAAGGATATTAATATTGCAGGTGTTAGGTTTGTAAATAGTATTGAAAATTATCAAAGAGCTATTGATAATGATTTTAATGTAAAAGAGCCACTAAAATTTGGTTTAATGGCTGCATGTAGCTTAATTAATAAACAAGCTTGGAATAAAATTAAGTTTAATCAAGATTTAGTAGCTAATGAAGATAAAGAATGGTCTATGCGAGTGGTTAATGAAGGGTATCGAATTATAGATGTTAATGAGACGTATTTTTATTTTATAAAAAGAACAGACAAAGGCTTGATTAACAGATATAGAAATGAAACCCTAGCAGACTATCAATTAAGCAATAAAAAACCTCCAAATTTGATAAGGGTTGTTCTTGAGTTTATAAAAAAGATTTTTGTAATTAATATCAAAACGTTTTTTAAAACATTAAAGATCGATTTTTTAATTTTTATTGAAAGAATTAAAATTATACAAAAATTAAAGAATCAATGAACATGAATAAATTATTAAACCTACATAGTTTGAATTTTCATATTGAAAGAATTGTTTCAAAATTCAAAAAAAAAGGTGAGTTTGCAAATGGGTATAATAAGAATTTATTATAATTAAAATTACTGTGAATAAGTTAAAAAATATAGTATTCTTAACAGGTACACGGGCCGATTTTGGTAAATTAAAACCATTAATGGCTATTCTGCAGGATAGCGAAACCTTTGAGCCACATGTTTTTGTAACAGGAATGCATCTGCAAGAACTTTATGGCTATACTTTAATTGAAATTGAAAGAAGTGGTTTTAAGAATATCCATACTTTTAATAATAGCACTAAAGAGACCACCATGGATCTCACACTTGCTAAAACCATTGAAGGATTTTCGAGCTATATCAACCAATTGCAACCCGATTTAATTGTGGTACATGGCGACCGCGTTGAAGCCTTAGCGGGAGCAATAGTGGGAAGTTTAAACAATATTTTAGTAGCACATATAGAGGGAGGCGAACTATCTGGTACTATTGATGAATTGATACGTCATTCCGTTAGTAAGTTATGCCATGTTCATTTTGTTGCCAATAGCGAAGCAAAAAAGCGTTTGTTGCAAATGGGTGAACTTCCAAATTCAATTTTTACCATTGGCTCGCCCGATGTAGATATCATGTTCTCTAATAAATTGCCGGATTTAGGCGAAGTAAAAGATTATTATAATATTGATTTTGACCAATATGCAATAGCAATGTATCACCCGGTTACTACCGAAATTGATCACATTGAGAGGCACGCAAACAATTTTGTTGAAGCCATTTTGGAAAGCCAAAAGAATTATGTTGTTATTTATCCAAATAATGATTTGGGAAGTAAATATATTTTAGAAGCTTATAAAAAATTACAAAATAACAAAGCGTTTCGGGTTTTCCCTTCTTTGCGGTTCGAGTACTTTTTAACCCTTCTAAAAAACGCACAGTTTGTTATTGGAAATAGTAGTGCTGGTGTTAGAGAAGCTCCTTATTACAATACCCCAACAATAAATATTGGAACGCGACAACAAAACAGAATTTTAAATACCACATTAATAAATACAGATTATAAGACTGAAAGCATAAAGGAAGCGATTCTCAACCTAAAACCTACTGCGAATACTAATAAAAAAAGTTTTGGGAAAGGCGATAGCGCCCAATTATTTTTAGAGCGATTAAAGCTAAAAGCGTTTTGGGACATTAACCATCAAAAACAATTTCGTGACCTCATCTAATCCTAAAATATTTATTTTAATTGCAGATGGTGTTAGCTTGCGCAATTTTGCTTTCACTAATTTTGTTAAACTTGCTAAAAAAAGAGGATATGATGTCGTTTTTTGGCATCACACAGCATACGATTTATCAGATTTAGGATTTCAAGAATTAAAATTGATGCAACCCAAATTATTTTGGTTGACTACAATTTTAAAGAATGCACGTAAACACATTGAAATTTCAAGATTTGCAAAACGAGATAAACAGTCTATTTATTATGAGTACTTATTTCCTTTAAATTTTAAAGGAATAAAAAATATAGTTAAAAGTGTGTTGACTAACTTAGTTACCTTTATTTTTAACTCAGAGCGCGGTTTGAATTTTATACGGGAAACCATAAATAATTTAGAACAAAAAACCAGCTATTACAAAAATTGTAGAGCAACGCTTCAACAGCAACAGCCAGATTTGGTGTATTGCACAAGCCAACGAGCCGCATTAGCAATTGCACCTATGCAGGCAGCCAAAAATCTTGGGATACCTACCATATGTTTTGTGTTTTCTTGGGATAATTTACCAAAGGCGACCTTAGATGTTACAGCTAACTTTTATAATGTTTGGAGTCAACATATGAAAGATGAATTGCTTCATTACCATCTATTCATTGCTGCAAATCAGGTAACTGTTACAGGTACACCTCAATTTGAATGTCACTATAATTCTGATGAAATAATTCCTAAAGCATCATTTTATAATACATATAAATTAAACCTTGAGAAAGCTTATATCTGCTATAGCGGGGACGATGTTACCACATCTCCAAAAGACCCTTTGTATTTAAGAGATGTTGCATTGGCAATTAGAAAATTAAACAATAAAGGATACAAATTAGGGTTGATTTTTAGAAGATGTCCTGTAGATGTATCAAATAGATATGATGAAGTAATTAGAGAATTTGATGATATTATAGTAGCCATTGAACCTATTTGGAAAGCTAAAGGTGAGGTTTGGATTACCATTTTACCAACAAAAGAAGATGCTATATTGTTAGCGTCTTTAGCGGCACATACAGATCTTGTAATAAACTTAGGGTCTTCAATGGTATTTGATTTCGCCATACATAACAAGCCTTGTATGTTTATGAATTATAATTATTTCAATTCTGAAGAAAAATCAGAAAAAGGAGTTTACGTTTACGATTATGTACACTTTAGATCGAAACCATCAGAAGATGCTGTATGCTGGTTGAATCACCCTGATGAAATTTCAGAAAAAATAGAAAATTTATTAAAAGATTCTAGTAAAACGGTGAGTGCAGCAAAACAATGGTTTAATGTAATAAATAAGCAACCAGCAAATGAAGCGTCAAGTTCTATTTTAAAGGAGATAAACACTATTTTAAATAATAATTAAGATATAAAAGCAGATAAGTATGTTTTTCAACTCCATAGCTTTTTTATTATTTCTCCCTACAGTATTCATTATTTATTGGTTTTTAGTAAACAGGAATATAAAAGCTCAGAATATCATTTTATTGATAGCCAGTTATTTTTTCTATGGTTGGTGGGATTATCGTTTTTTAATACTTATTGCATTAAGCACAGGCTTAGATTATGTTATTGGGTTAAAACTTCAGGGTGAAACGGTTAAAAGCAAGCGGAAACACCTATTAGTTATTAGCTTGGTTTTCAACTTGGGTATGTTGGGTTTTTTTAAATACTACAATTTTTTTATAGAAAGCTGGATAGACGCTTGGGAGCTATTAGGAGTTAAGATGCATGCTTCAACCATGCAAATTATTCTACCCGTGGGTATTTCGTTTTATACCTTTCAAACGTTAAGCTATACAATTGATGTCTATCGTAAAAAATTATCACCAACAAAGAATTTTATAAATTTTGCGACTTTTGTAGCTTTCTTTCCGCAGTTGGTTGCTGGTCCAATTGAAAGAGCAACAAATCTATTGCCTCAGTTTTCTGTAAAAAGAATTTTTAACTTAGAAAGGGCCAAATCTGGAATACATTTAATTATTTGGGGACTCTTTAAAAAAGTAGTGATTGCTGATAGTTGCGCAACTTATGTGAATACAATTTTCGATAATTATGAAGAACTAAACACATTAACTCTAATTATTGGTGCTGTATATTTTGCTTTTCAAATTTATGGTGATTTTTCTGGTTATAGTGATATTGCTATTGGCACAGCTAGACTATTTGGGTTTGAATTAATGCAAAATTTCAATTATCCTTATTTCTCTAGAGATGTTGCTGAATTTTGGAGACGATGGCATATATCGCTTTCAACCTGGTTTAGAGATTATTTGTATATACCATTAGGTGGTTCAAGAACAAGTAAAACAAAACAAATTCGAAATGTCTTTATCATATTTTTAGTAAGCGGTTTTTGGCATGGTGCAAACTGGACGTTTATTATATGGGGAACATTACACGCTCTGTTTTTTATCCCGTTATTAATGCGAAAGAAAAACAGAAAACATATAAATCAAGTTTCAGAACATGGCATATTACCTTCATTTAGAGAATTTATTAATATGCTATTCACTTTTACATTAGTTACATTGGCATGGGTCTTTTTTAGAGCAGATAGTATTGCCGTTGCCTACAATTATATTAAACGCTTAGTGTCTAATTTAAGTTTTAATATAGAATATCTAAGTATTGAAAACTATAGTATAGAAATGTTACTTCTTATAGGTATATTTATGCTTTTAGAATGGTTTCATAAACATAATGAACATCCTTTTTTAGGCAAATTAAAATGGCTTAAAATTATTGGTATCATTTTAATGATTTTAACATTTGGCGTGTATTCTAACCATCAAGAATTTATATATTTTCAATTCTAATGAAACAATTTTCAATATATGTGTTTAAGATATTAGCTGTTGTATTTGTTAGTATGTATATGTTAGACAAGCTTTATACATATACATTTCAAAATGGTACACCCAGAAACAAAATTCAAAAAATACTTAAATTACAAGATGCACATTACGATTATGCTTTTTTTGGGTCGTCTAGAACTGAAAATCATATAGATTGCGAATTGATAGAACAATTAACAGGGAAATCATGTGTAAACTTCGGAATATCTGGAGGCACAAATGGTGATATGTTAACATTAATGATTTTGGCTGAATCAAATAAGATTACATTTGATAATGTTGTTTTACAAGTAGATCACAATTTTAATTTAAGAGGGTTATCAAATAACTTTAAGGCTAGTTTAGTGCCTTTTATTTTTAATGATGATGTAAAACAGGAACTGAAAAAAGATAAAAACAATTTTTATTATTATAATATTCCTTTTTATAGATATTTGAAATATGATAAAGTGGTTGGCTTTAGAGAGCTTTTATCGACAATTTTAAATAAAAAACCAAAAACACACCTAGATGTAGGATTTAATCCTAAAGTAGGAGTAGGTAAGGGTGTATCCGGAGCAATACCCTTTATTATAAATAAAGAAAACGAAGAAATTGAATCTATAATTAAACTTATGAAAAAAAGAGGTACTAATCTTACTTTTTTTACTGCACCTTATTGCAAAGACATTGAAAATAGAGATAGATTAAGGGCTCTTAAAACAAGGGTTCCGTCTTTATTAGATTATGTTTCTATTTTTGACGATAAGGAGAAATACTTTTATAATTGTGGGCATTTAAATATTGAGGGTGCTGAAGAATTTACTAATATTTTAATTAAAGATATATATTCTTTTAAAACCAACTAAAGTTGAACATAGCTTTTATAACCCCAGAATATCCACACAAAAACTTGAAACCTTCCGCGGGTTTAGGGTCAAGTATTAAAAATTCGGCCTCTGTTTTGGCGCGTGAAGGACATAGTATTACTGTTTTTGTGGTTTTTCAAAATGATGAAAAAATATTTTTTGATGGTGGTATAAAAGTAATTTCAATCTCACGTAAAGGATATAGATTTTTTGGGTGGTATTTAGAGCGCAAGCACATACAGAAAAAAATTCAACAGGAAATTCAAGCTTTCAAAATTGATATTATTGAAGCCCCAGATTGGACTGGAATAACTGCATTTATGACATTTTCTGTACCATTAATTATTCGATTACATGGTAGTGATACTTATTTCTGTAACCTAGAAGGGAGAAAGCAAAAACGAAAGAATTATTTTTTTGAAAAATTAGCGCTTAAACAAGCGGATAAAATAGTTTCTGTAAGTACTTTTACAGCGAATAAAACCAAACAACTGTTTCATTTAAAATGTGATATTGAAACCATTTATAACGGTATTAATACTGAGATTTTTAAGCCTATAGATGAAAAAATAAATATAGGTCAACTATTATATTTTGGTACGATTATAAGAAAAAAAGGGGTGCTAGAGTTAGCCAATATATTTAATAAGGTTGTAGAAATCAATAAAAATGCAAGCTTACTTTTAATAGGTAAAGATGTTAAAGATGTACTTGAAAATAAATCAACACTCGACTTGTTTTTTGAGCGTTTAACTGAGGAAGCCAAATTAAAAGTGACAGATTTACATGAAGTACCGTATAAAAAAATAAAACACTATTTAGCAAAAGCTCAAGTGGTGGTTTTACCAAGTTTTGCGGAAGCTTTCCCGATGACGTGGCTTGAAACTTTGGCTATGGAAAAAGCATTGGTTGCTTCAAACATTGGCTGGGCAACAGAGCTTATGAAAGATGGTGAAACAGGGTATTTGGTAAACCCAACGGATCATGAAGCGTATTCAAATAAAATACTTACCCTTCTAAATGATGAAGAAAAAAATAAACGTTTTGGAAAAAACGGAAGATTACATGTTATTTCTAATTTTTCCACAGCTGTAGTTTTTGAAAAAAACATAAACCTGTACAAATCATTGCTTCCAATAAAATGATTAAATTAAAGACATATACAACAACTAGCGGAGAGGTTCTTTTATATAATGGGGAACCAGACCTTGCCATGTTGGAAGTTTTAACTCAAGGTCCTGGAGATTTATGGCATAGCTCTTTAGATCAAGGTTTTGAGAATTGTTTTAAAGAATTGGTGTATCAGTCTGCTGTGTATTGGTGGTTTGTTAATGATTTTAAAGTAGCCGATACAGCTGTTAATTGGAGGTTGAATGCTCATAGTTTTGTTGTAAGAGCATCTGTTTGGGAAACTTTGGGTGGCTTTGATTATCAATATTCAAACGCTGTTATTAGCGGATTAGATTTCGGATTTAATTTAATTAGAAACTCTGGAGGTATTCCATTGTATGTAAAAGGGTTATTTCCAATTAAATCAGTTGATGTAACTATTTCAAAAGAAGACAGGTATTTATTTTTTCTAAAAAATTTCAAAAAACACCATAGTTTTTATATGTTATTTAGAAAGCGTTTTAGTTTTTTATCTGAGTATAAAGCTTTTAAAAGTGCTTCTGAAAAAGTTGTTAAAAAGGAAAATAAAATTATTAAATATAGAGACTTAAACCCTGTAAAAGGAACGCCAACAGTAAGTTTAGTTATTCCAACAATGAAGCGGCAAGAGTATACCGAGCTGTTGTTAAAAGACCATAATGAGCAAACCTTTCTTATTAAAGAAGCCATTATTGTTGATGCAACTCCGGAAAATGAGCGAGACGCTATATATTACAATCAAGAAAATTTTAAGTTTAATGTTAAAGTAAAATGGCAGACTACTAAAGGCAGTTGTCGTGCCAGAAATGAAGCTATAAATATGTGTACTGGCGATTACATTATTTTTGCCGATGATGATGTACGCATATTGCCAGATTTTGTTGAAAACCATATACGATTATTGCAAACATACAATGCAAGTGCTTGTAATGGCTTAGATATTATGGCAGATAATACCAACCAAAACCTTGATGATTTAAAACAAAAACTGTCAAAGCTAAAAGATAATAGATGGAAAGTTGGTGTAGCACATTTATTCAGCAATGCGAATTCTTGTGTTAAAAGAACTGTTGTAGAAAAATTAGTGGGTAACGATGTTAATTTTGATGGAGGTTACGGAGAAGACACCGATTTTGGGTTAAGAATATTAATGCTAGGTGAGGTGTTGTTACAAAACCCATTTTCACCCAATTTGCATTTAAAGCCACCAGTAGGTGGGTATCGTTTTTGGGGCAATCAATCAAAAATATTGGGTAAAAAACGTAAAGTTCAGCCTTGGGAATTAGGTAAGCCGGTAAAGTATGTACGTCCAGTACCAAGCCCAACAGTAACTTATAATTTCTTGAAGCATTTTACACCTTCACAAATTAAAGAATGGCGTTGGAAACATTTTTTTATATACCTTTTTAAAAAAGATAAAAAAGGAATTATTTTGCGATTGTTTAAACTACCATATAAATATTTACAGTTTAATAAATCATTAATATATGCGCAACGCCTTATGAAAAAAGGCGAACAGCATGAATAGTACGCAACAAAATTATTATAATTTCTAAGCATAAACTATGAAATTCTCATTAATTATATGCACTTATATGCGAAGAGAGCCTTTGTTGAAATTACTTCTTTCAATAAATGGACAAACTTTATATCCAAATGAAATTTTAATTATAGATGGATCTATAATTGATGAAACAAAAATACTTTTAGAGAATAACAAATTTTATAATTTAAAATATGTTAAAGTAGAACCGGATGAAAGAGGTTTAACAAAACAACGTAATTTAGGTGTCAGCTTAGTTTCAGAGCCATCTGAAGTAGTGTGTTTTTTAGATGATGATATTATTTTAACACCTGATTATTTTGAAAACTTAATTGGAACTTATGAGAAACATCCTGATGCCTTGGCTGTTGGTGGTTATATTACTAACGAAGTAGAATGGAAAAAAGCAACCAAAAGCAATAATCCTAGTAAGTTTTATTTTGATGAATGGGAGCGTAGTGAACCATCTAGGTTTAAACTAAGGCGAAAATTTGGATTACAACCTGATGCGCCTCCAGGGTTTTTACCCACTTTCGCTCATGGAAGATCTATTGGCTTTTTGCCGCCTTCAGGTAAAATATATTCTGTAGAGCAAATTATGGGAGGAGTTTCCAGTTATAAAAAAGCCATTTTTGATACATTATCATTTTCAGCGAACTTTGAGGGTTATGGGCTTTATGAAGATGCAGATTTTTCGCTTAGAATAGCCAAACTAGGAAAGTTATATGTAAACACAAATGCAAGATTGTCTCATCATCACGATGCATCTGGACGACCAAACAAATTCAAGTATGGTAAAATGGTTGTAAGGAATGGTTGGTATGTATGGCGCGTTAAGTATTCTAATCCGAGTTTTAAATCCCGAATCAAATGGAATTTAACAGTATTGTTGCTAACGACTATTCGGTTTTTAAATGTATTAACAACAAATCATAGGAAAGAAGCGTTCACTGAAGCTTTGGGAAGAATAGTAGGATGGCTATCATTACTTTTTAATAAACCGAAGATAAACCCATGAGGTTTTTAATCATAACACATGTTGAACATCAAGTAAATGGCGAAGATATTTCGGCTTACGGACCTTATGTGCGCGAAATGAATTTGTGGCTAAAACACGTGGATGAGGTGACTTTAATTGCTCCTAAAAATAATAAAAGTAAAAGTTTAATTGATTTATCATATAATCATGATAATCTAAATTTTAAAGTCATTCCATCAGTTGAATTTACTAGTTTAAAAAAGGCTTTTCTGTCTGTATTAAAAATACCAGGAATTCTATATTCAATTTTTAACGCTTGCAGAAAAGCAGACCATATTCATTTAAGATGTCCTGGAAATATTGGTCTATTAGGTTGCTTGGTTCAGGTTTCTTTTCCGAAGAAAACAAAAACTGCAAAATACGCAGGAAATTGGGATCCGAATACCGTTCAGCCTGTTAGTTATAAGCTTCAAAAGTGGCTGCTTTCAAATACGTTTCTAACAAAGAATATGACCGCATTAGTTTATGGAGATTGGAAAAATCAAACAAGAAATATTAAACCATTTTTTACGGCTACTTATAAAAATAATGAGCGTCAAGTGCCAAAAAATAGAGACTATTCTGGCGAATTAAAGCTTGTTTTTGTTGGAAGCTTAGTTGAGGGAAAACGTCCATTGTTAGCTATTCAAATTATTGAAAAATTGAATAAACTTGGTTTTGATATTTCTTTAGATTTATATGGTGATGGTGTTTTGAAAGCAGATTTGGAAACATATGTAAACGAAAATAACTTAAAGTCTAAAGTGAGGCTATTTGGAAATCAGAAAAAGGAAGTGGTAAAAGATGTTTTGAAAGAAAGTCATTTTTTAATTTTACCTTCAAAATCTGAAGGTTGGCCAAAAGCAG
>NZ_CAXBLF010000034.1:0-37692 GCF_963976535.1 uncultured Algibacter sp.
TCTTTATAAAAGTATCTATTCTAAGTTTTACATCGTCAGGAATTATTTCATTTTCAACATAAGTATGAATATCTCCCAAATATGTCATACCTAAATATTTAGCAGATTCCACAAAAGGCATATTAAATCCGCCTACTAAATCATCATGATTACTCGTGCTAATCATGGCCATATTTTTTCCTCGTAATTTTCTGCCAGTATCTTTTTGTGTTCGGAGTATATCAGAAATTCTATCAAAAAACACTTTTAGTACGCCACTCATACTATACCAATACACAGGTGTAGCAAAAATTATAGTGTCATAGGTGTTTATAATATCGGTGATTAATTCTATAAAATCATCATTTTGATTTTTATAGTCATAATCATAATGTCCAATATTTTTGGTGTATAAATCAATAACATCAATAAAGTTGTTTGATGCCATGTAATTAACAATTTTATTAGTATCACCAGCGCTTCTAGAGCTCCCTTGTATAATAACAGCCTTATTCATAATTCATAAAATAATAACAAAGGAACAACTTTATAGGAATAGAAATGACGCTTTCAAATAGAAACAATTAATGTTAAGCACGATAAAATCGATAGCATTTTTATATATTGAACTCATCTTGACTTTTTGTTTTTAACCGAAAATGAGTTAAAATTTGTTTAGATAAGACTATTTTTGAAAGGTATAGCATTGTTATGCATAAAAAAATAGACGTAATATGAACGAATTTTAGCCATTTTTTAGGAAATAAAAAAATTCAAGATGAGTTCATCTAATCCAGATAAAATTTTGACTATGAATGACTACAAAGTAACTTCAAACATATCTTTAAAAAATTCGCAAACAAAAGTTGTAATTGACGATGCCGAAAAAGAACTTAAAAAAGTTAGAAAGCAATTAGGAAAACTTCAAGACACCATGTATGCGCACGGAAAATATGCCGTTTTAGTATGCCTTCAGGGCATGGATACTTCTGGAAAAGACAGTTTAATCCGTGAGGTCTTTAAAGATTTTAACGCCAGAGGAGTAGTAGTGCATAGTTTTAAAGTGCCAACCGACTTAGAATTAAAACACGATTATTTATGGCGACATTACTTAGTACTCCCGGCTCGAGGAAAGTTTGGGGTTTTTAATAGAACGCACTACGAAAACGTATTGGTAACCCGTGTACATCCAGGATATATTATGGGTGAAAATATTCCAGATGTTCATTCCGTAGATGATATTAATGAGGCTTTTTGGGATAAACGTTTCGAGCAGATAAACAATTTCGAGAAGCATCTTGCGGAGAGCGGAACTATCATTTTTAAATTTTTCTTAAACCTGTCAAAAAAAGAACAAAAAAATAGATTATTACGTCGTTTACGAAAACAAGAAAAAAACTGGAAATTCTCACCTGGCGATTTAAAAGAGCGTAAACTCTGGGATAAATACCAAACCTGTTATGAAGATGCCATTAACAGAACATCCAAACCGCACGCCCCATGGTACACCATTCCTGCCGATGATAAACCGTCTGCAAGATATTTAGTGGCAAAAATTATGTACGACACACTAAGTAAATACACTGATATTCAGGAACCAGAACTGGATGATGATGTAAAAGCAAATCTTGAATTATACAGGCAACAGCTTAATAACGAATAGTTTTTGGGCGTTTTAACACGCTTTTCGCTGTATCTTTTTAAACGTCATTGCGAAGGCGGAACAACTGTGGCAATCTGTCTAATTCTAGATTGAATTAGAATGTAGACTATCATAGTTTTAAAAAGGATGCCGCTTCTCCCGATAGCTATTGGGACGTTAACGCACATGCCTTATGTTATTAACACAAATTTAAGTTTCGGTGTAGTACACAACTTTTAAGAAACAGTATCTTTAAACATAAAAATAAATCGTTTGTCATTCCTGCAAAGGCAGGAATCCACTTAATAAAAAGTCACATGAAAAGAATCCTTCTAAGTTTAATATTAATAAGTTCAACAATTAGTTTTTCGCAAACCGATGCAGATGTTATAAAAACCATTTACAAACAATCTTTAACCAATGGTAAAAGTTACGATTGGTTAAACCATTTATCCAACCAAATAGGTAGCCGGTTATCGGGATCGTTAGGAGCAGAAAGAGCAGTGGCATACACCAAAGAAGAACTAGAAAAGCTAGGTTTGGATAAAGTTTGGTTACAACCTGTTATGGTCCCAAAATGGGTTAGAGGAGCACAAGAATTTGCTTTTATTGAAAGCTCACCAGGAAAAACAACTAATGTAAATATTTGTGCACTAGGTGGTTCAGTAGCTACTCCAGCATTAGGTTTAAAAGCACAAGTGGTTGAGGTTCAAAACTTCGAAGAGTTGGAAGCACTTGGTCCTGAAAACATTGAAGGTAAAATTGTGTTTTATAACCGCCCAATGCAAGCCGATATAATTCTCACTTTTGAAGCTTACGGTGGCTGTGTAAACCAGCGTTATAAAGGTGCTGTTGAGGCTATAAAGTATGGAGCTGTTGGTGTTATAGTACGTTCTATGAATTTACGAATGGACGACTTTCCACATACAGGAAGTATGACTTATGATAATTTACCAGTGGATAGACGTATTCCTTCAGCAGCAATTAGCACTAATGATGCAGAGTTATTAAGTACCATGTTAAAATTAGATAGTTCTATTAAATTTTACTTTAAACAGAATTGTAAGCAACTAAAAGATGTACAATCTTATAATGTTGTTGGAGAAATCACAGGAAGTGAATACCCGAATGAATATATGATTGTTGGCGGTCATTTAGATTCATGGGATTTAGGAGATGGTTCTCACGATGATGGAGCAGGAGTTGTGCAATCTATGGATGTTTTAAGATTACTAAAAGAGTCAGGTATCAAACCAAAACGAAGCATCAGAGTTGTTTTATTTATGAATGAAGAAAACGGTTTGCGCGGTGGAAAAAAATATGCTGAGCTTGCTAAGCAAAAAGGTGAAAATCATGTGTTTGCTTTAGAAAGTGACTCAGGCGGATTTACACCTCGTGGTTTTAGTTTCGATTGTAACGATGCTAGTTTTAATCAGGTTTTAAGTTGGCAGCCACTATTCAAACCCTATCTTATCCATTATTTTGAAAAGGGTGGAAGTGGAGCCGATGTTGGTCCTTTAAAAACAGAATCGAATGTCTTAGCTGGCTTGCGTCCAGACTCTCAACGTTATTTTGATCATCATCATGCCAGTAATGATACTTTTGATGCCATAAATAAACGCGAACTAGAATTAGGAGCCGCAACAATGACGTCTTTGGTGTATTTATTTGATAAATATGGAGTGAATCCAATTTCAAATAAAACGCCTATTAAAAAGTAGTATAATGGATTGGAGTGAAAAACTTAAACTTTATGACGCATTAGTAGATAAATGTCCAAGATTTGAAAGAAAAGGAAAATCAATGATTTATACTTCCGCTAATGGATATATGTTTTCGCTTTTGAACAAAGCTGGTGAAATTGGATTCCGATTTTCAAAAGATATTCAAGAGAAGTACATACAAGAATTTCAATCTTCAATATATAAATCTTACGGCGCCGTAATGAAAGGTTATGTGTTGATACCTGAACAAATGCTTGAAGATTTAGACAATGTAGCTAAGTATTTAAATGAAAGCTACGATTATGTCATGTCGTTAGAACCAAAATAAAATGAAGAAACTAATATTAACCATAACCTTATTATTATCACTATTTGCTATGGCCCAAAATGACGATACATTACCGTATTACGAAATACCCGAGCATGCTGAAACCTATACAGCAGGAACTGTAGCCTCTAGAATGTTAGATGGATTAGGGTTTCGTTATTATTGGGCGACTGAAGGTTTAAGAGTTGAGGACTTAGAGTATAAACCAAGTGAATCTGGACGATCAAGTGCTGAAACAATCGACCATTTATACGGACTTTCTAATTTTATACTCCATAGTATCTCAACAGAAAAAAGTAGTGATAAAGATGAAGCACTAACTTTTGAAGAAAAGCGTAAACAAACCCTATTAAATATTAAAAAAGCTTCAGGGATTTTAAGAAAAATAGATGATGTTTCTCAGTTTGATAATGATAGATTTCCTTTTTGGAATATTATTAATGGTCCAATATCAGACGCATTATGGCATTGTGGGCAGGTGGTAATGTTACGACGCGCGTCAGGTAATCCTTTTAATTCTAAAGTGAGTGTTTTTAGCGGGAGGATTAGAGAGTAAAATGGATTGTTTTTTTGCTAAGATTTCATTCAGTAAGGGAACTGACAAATTTTATGTATTACAAAATATCAAGGGTGGTTTCTATTTTGCTGATGCCTACTAGAATAAAGTGGGAAATAGTCGAAATATCTCCTAGTAATTATGGAAAACAACTGAATCTGATGCTTAACTAAAAAACAGGAAATGGCTAATTAATATTTTTAAGTATATGACAAAAATTAATTTTGAGAAATAAACTACTCGCAATTTTCAGGATAACAAAGACCTCTCACAGGTTTTCAAAACCTGTGAGGTTTACGAAACTAAAAAGCCTTAATATGCTATATGTGTGCAGTTTATAGTTCAATTCTAAATTTTTGTCATGTACAAAAGTGATATTCATAAAATGAATTATTGCTTTTTAAGTGCGATCTCGTTTTCTAAAAAACTTAAAAGAGAGCGCATATTTTTTTCTGCTTTTTCACCTCTATCCTTAACAGCACTATTTTCAAAAGCAATAGCAGCTAACAATTTAAAAAAACAAGTATCATGTTTTAGTTTTTTATAGTCTTCGTTTGTAATTATAAATTTGCCATATTGTTTTGTAGTAGGTTCAAAATTCATATATAAATAGCTAAGTAGCATGGGTTCACTGTGTAGCGCATGAAACCGTAAACGCTCTTCTTCATATCTTTTATAATAAGGGTAATTCCTTTCATAGAGTAATGATATTGAGTTTCTTAAACTGTCGTTTGAAATAACTTCAACACCTTTAGATTGTAACAGTTCATAACCACTTTTATTAGGGTCAAAATGTGGTGTAACCCTCAATATCGATAAAGTTTTGAACAAATACTCATTAGGGCTGTCATTTGTCTCTAAATAAGTTTTAATATCAGAACACGCTTTATTTATACTTTCCATATAATTTACATCATTATGAATTTCATCAATATCCAAGATTAAATTATTATGTAATTCTTTGAGTATTTTAGTTTCTAGTGTTTTGATTTTTTTTACCTCATTCCAATTATTAATCTGAAGTGCAATCAAAATACCAACAACCACCAATACAATTTCACCTATGGCGTATTTGAAATACTTGGTTGTTTTGCCTGCTTTAACGAGGTTTTTACGAATGTTTCGGAAAAATATAATCATTTCACGTTATTTTTAAAAACTGTAATTATCACATAGATTAAGCTTAAAATCCCTACGAATATTCCAGATGCAATCATTTCATTTTTATTAAGATGTGATAAAAAATACAATATAATCAATATCGATATTATTGGAACAATCCAACCACCAGGAATTTCAAACTCTCCCGGTTGTGTTTTTTGCAACTTGCGTAACTTTATTACTGATAGGGCAACACCCAAATATATAATTAACATCGCACTACTTGCAATTATTGCTAACTTTTCAAAACTGCCAGTTGCCGCTATAATAAAACCAACTATGCCATAAATGATGATAGAAATAAATGGTGTACCGAATGTTTTATGAATTTTGGATAGTGCTTTAACTGGAATTACTTTATCTCGAGCAAGTGCATAAACCACTCGTGGGCTATTAAGTAAAGAACCACTCATAGTCCCGAACATTGAAACAGCAGCACCTACAAGTAATAGCACTAGCCCAAAAGATCCAAAAACAACTTTAGCAGTTTCTGCAAGGGGGGCGGATTTAAAATTTGGCAAATCACTTCCCAGAACACCCTGACATATTGTTTGTATTAATATATAGATAATAATTACTACAGTTAAACTAATATAAATGGCCTTTGGAATTGTACGTTTTGGGTTTATCACTTCTCCACCAACAATGAGACCCGTTTCTCCACCAAGAAAAGCAAAGAACAAGATAAGCGAAGTAGTTCCAAGCGATTTAATACTTGGTAAGGTGTCGATATGCAAATTATTAAGCGTTACCGCCTTCCAACCAAAAATAAGAAGAATTAGTAGAGGTATAAGTTTTGCAACGGTATTAAACTTTACTAAACCAATGCCTTGTTTTATTCCAATAACATTAATATAAATCAATCCAAAAAATAAGATAAACAAAATTAATATTCGAACCCATTCGGTTTCGAATAAGGGATAAGCTGAACCAAGCAAACTAACTAAAGCGTTAGATATTGCTGCATCCGCGAAAATAGTTGCTGTTATAGCAAAAAATCCACTTATAAATCCTGCATAATCACCAAAAGCGGTTTCAATGTACGTGTAAGCACCTCCTGTATGGGTTACTTTACTACCAGCTTCTGCAAAGCAAAGCATTATAAGGGCTATTAAAATTCCACAAAATATGTAAGCAAAAATACTTGACGCCCCCATATTGGCAGCAATTATAGCGGGTAATACAAAAATACCTGCTCCAATCATAATATTAATAATATTGGCAGATAGACCTAATACACCAATACTTCTTTTTAAGCCCTCTTCTTTTTGATTCATTAAATAAATTTAGTAGTCATTTATAGGTAGCTCAACCACCATTTATCTTTATTATTTGCTTTGTAAATCATGTATCTTTTAGAAGGGAAGTAGAGTAGTGCTATAATACCAATCCAAACCATGTAAACCACAAAAAGGGAATAGCCGTAATTTATAAGTTTCGCGTTACTAAAAACTTCTTTAGTTAAAATCATGTCTTGCCAATTTCCACCAAAAATAGCCATGCCTATCATTGCGAAAAAATGAATAACTAATATGTGCAAGAAATAATAAAATAAAGGAACACGACCAAAAACTAGAAAGAAGTCGGTTACTTTATTTTTAACAGATTCAAAGGCATACAAAAATAATAATGAGGGACCAATGGTAACTAAAATAAAAGCCAAAGAAGGCGGGTATTTTGAGACTTTAAAGAAAGACATAATAGTTTTTGTGCTGGTACTTTGAGTTGTCCACGGAACTAAATCTCCATAAATATTTACGCCTCTTAAAATAAAAAATAAAAGTATCGTTCCAACTCCTAGACGCAGTAACCATGTTTTTCTGATAATTGGATGAAAACCTTTTTGATATAAATACCCTAAAGAGTAGCCCAATACCATAAGTCCAATCCACGGCAATATTGGATAAAATATGCCAATATCAGAAGTGCTACTAACCGTAACAATGTTTGCTTGATGTAATATATACCAGATAATGGACTGGAAACTATTCCCTTGCATAACAATGCCATCTAATAAATTATGACCAGCTACAATAATAATCCCAACTATTAAAAGGGTTTTTCGCGATAAATAAATCAAGAATGATAACGCTACCATACTTAAACCAATAGCCCAAATTACTTGCAGTATAAGGCGACTTAAAGTGATGTCGAATTTCCATAAAAAATTATTTAAGGTTATTTCTAGAAAGATAAGCCATAAACCACGCGTTAATAAAAATTTAAAAAGCTCGTGTTTTGTTTTTTTTGTGCCATATAAAAATGCCGATGTTCCGGCAAGAAACACAAATACAGGCGCACAATAATGCGTTATAAACCTTGTGAAAAACAAAAATGGGGTTGTGGTTTCTAAATTTGTTGGATTGGAGAAAAAAGATCCATAATGGAAAAAATCTCTAGTATGATCCAATGCCATAATAACCATAACTACGCCTCTTAATACGTCAATGGATTCTATTCTTGTTGATCTTGCTTGAGCCATATTGTAATCCATCATTAATTGATAAAATATACTTTTTTGATTTTACCATTTTCAACATGATAGATGGCAACAGCTTCCACAATTTTATCCCTAAACTGAACACGCTCTTGGTCTATGACTATATTCCCCTGAACAATACGCCCTAACAACTCACAATGCAGATTGGGTGTGTTTTCAAATATTTGTGAATAGTTTTTCCGCATCGCTTCTTTTCCTTTGAAAAGTAATTTATCTGGATAGTTATAAACTTCAACATCCTCTGCATAAGGTTCCAAAAAGGCGTCTATGTTCCTAAAGTTATAGGCGTTCAGCTGACGTTGCGCCAAATCTGCCGGTGTGTCTTTTATCAATTCATCCGGGTTAAAAACAACACCTTTATTAATAACGCGATGTATTTTGGTAATGTTTTCAATAGCTTCAATGGGATTGTCATCCAATATAATGAGGTTCGCCTTTTTGCCGATGCCAACCGTTCCAAATTCATTTTCTTTATCTAAAATCTTTGCACCATTGATGGTAGATGCCTGTAGGATTTTCCAATTGCTCATGCCGCTTTTTTTCATGGTTTGCAATTCGGCCAAATAGGACGAAGCGTGCAAGGTGCCAATATTGCCGGCATCTGTTCCGGTAGCAATCAACACACCTGAATCCGACAAAATTTTAAGGTTTGCCATACTTATGGAATCCGCTTTGCTTAAACGTGCGACGCCTTCTTTGGAGTTCGCCATTTTTTTGTAATTATTGATGAGTAAGCTGTCCGGTAAATGTTTTAAATCCAATAAAGATCCCAATTGGTGGGGATCGGCTTTTAATAATTCATGATCGCTTGGGTTAATGGTTTGCCCGAAGATGTTTACATAACCACCATGAACTATCAGCGTTGGGCAAAGAATGGTCTTGTTTTTTTTCATTAACTGAACAAAATCAGCTTTCAAAATCTCATCATCCACACTATGCACCAAAAAGTCGCAGCCGTTTTCCACCGCCAATTGAGCGGTTATCCGTTGTGTGGCGTGAACGGCAACTTTTAAGTTGTTTTTATGGGCTTCGTCAATAATGGCTTTAACTATTGGTAAATTCTTTCTGGCACTTGCTTCTTTTTCTAATCCATCTGCACCTACTATGTACCATATTTTAATGAAATCAGGTTGATATTGCAACTGCTCCTGTACTATATTAATGCCATCTTCAACCGTTTTTACCAAATTAAATGGCTCGTCGTCTTTTAAATTTTTATACACCGAGGGTTCATAAGTGGTCAACAAGGGTCCGGTCATATAAATGGATGGCACATCATCATTATTCTTAAATAGCTCCCTTTGTTTTAAAAAGTTAATGGTTGTACCAACGTCAATCACATTGGTAATGCCGTTTTGTAAATACCGCTGTAATACCTCTTCCATCGTTTCATGTGAATAATCGATTTCTTTTTGATAAGGCATGTCTTTTTGTAAATCGATAACATCAGGTCGTGTATAAAGCCCACCACTTTGAAAAAAATGGATGTGGGCATCGGTCAATCCCGGTAACACATATTTGTCGGTTCCATTTATTACGATAGCACTCTCAGGAATTTTGATTTTACTGCTTTTTTGAATATTTACAATGCGGTCATCTTTAATAATGACCGTTTGATTGGGAATCCATCTTTGCTTCTCAACATCTGCAATGGTGACATTGGTAATATAGGTTTGCGAGAACATGCTGTTACTTAAGGTTAACAACAAAAGGAGTAGGAGTGATTTCGTTTTCATGCTCAACAATTTATTTAGTGTTTCCATTTATGTTTTTTTAATGGTTATTCAATAAAATTTTATTTTCTCATTTATAAAATGATGGCTATTGAACCGTCCCGTTAGGGACTATATGTTGATATCACAAACATTTTTTTAAATGAATCGTGCCTTTAGGTACGAAATATGTTGCCTTTCAATTCAGCACCCAATGTTTATATGCTGTACCTACGGCACAGAAATGCATACCGCAAAATATTGGCTACCCACATTTTATCTTTAAAAAGCTATTTCATATTAAATCAATTTTCAATAAATTATAATCATCTTTAAAAATGTTTTGTATGGCTTCGGGAACTTTCCTTTCAGATTCTTGAACCCCGGAATCTGAAAGTATCTTTTTTATGTCCTGCACTTTTTTATTTTTCCAAAAAGCGGCTTTTGTATAGCCAACCGCACATATCTCATTGTTCTGTTCAAATATTTGGCTGTGATAGACCCATTTATCATCCCAACCTTCCAACACTAAAGTGATTTTAAATTGGCTCCACCGTTTTAAAGGTTTTTTGTAAATTATTTTTTGTGAACCCAATACCCCGAACATGCTTTTTTTAATGGTGTTTTCGTATAATTTAGACCTAAATGTTATTTCAAATCTTATCAAGTCCATATAATAAAGGTATCTTGAATTTGCCATAAACCGCAACGAATCGCAATCCAGGATACTTACCCTTCGGGTTCTGCTAATAGTGGATGTTGCATCTACTTTGTCCCAAAATAATTTTGAGCAAATGAAAATATAAATAATATGTAGCCAATAATAGAACATGTCTTATCTATATTTATTATCTAGTTAAAGGTTAAAACCCTGCAATTACATTGCAGTTACTTTAGTTTCTATAAACTTTTAGAGCATGTTGTCATTTCGACAGAGCAATCCCGATAGCTACCGGGAGAGTGACGAGAAATCTTATAATAATGAGATTCCTCTTCGTACCTCATTCGGAATGACATGCTAACTCTAAAAAGAATTTCGTTCTTTTATTTTAAAACTATGGATTTCAAATCCATGGTGGTTTATTTTATAGCGATTACCGCACTCGTAGGCCCTGTCAATGGCATTACCGTTGTTGACTTAAAGCCTGCTTCTTTTGCCAGTTCATCAAAATCCGATGCCGAAAAATCATAGCCTTCCGGTGTCTCGATGAGCATGTTTAGGGACATCATGAGCCCAAAGGCGTTTTCACTTCGGTTATCATCAATGATATTTTCAATAATTACAAGAGCACCTCCATTTGGCAAGGCTTGGTATGCTTTATTAATGAGCATTTTTTTATCATCCTTTCCCCAATCATGAAGTATATTTCCCATGGTAATTACGTCCGCTTTCGGGAAATCATCTGTAAAAAAGTCGCCGGAAGCAATAGTAACTTGATCATTTAAATCCAAAATGGACATGTTTTCTTTAGCTATAGGGGCCACCGGTGGTAAATCAAAAGAAGTACAGTGCATGTGATGGTTGTTCATGGCAACATGGGCAGAAAGATTGCCTCCAGCACCACCAATATCGCAAAGGGTTTTATAGTTTGAAAAATCAAACCCTTTGGCAAAAGCTATAAAATTTCCCATTTGAGCACCTCCCATGGCATGCACAAACTCATTTAGCTTTTTTGGGTCGGCATAAATGGCTTCAAAAAAAGGTTTGCCACCGTTTTTGGTCTCGCATTGCGGTAAACCAGTTTTAAGGCCTTCTTCCAGATCGTTCCAGAACGGATATAATCTGTTGTTGGACATTTCCAAAATGCCACCGATATAGCTGAGTTTATTTTTATCCAGAAAAATATTGGCATCTTCTGCATTACTATACATAGCAGTTTCTTTTATTCCTGTACGCTTTAAAAAACCTAAAGCGACCAAGGTGTCCAGAAAATCGTAAAGACTTCTGCTGTGCAATCTTAATTTGGACTGGATTTCTTTTCCTGATACTGGTTTTTCTGCCAAATGCGTAAACAGTTCCATGTTTACAGCGGTCAGCAATGTTTTTGATGCCCAAAAGCCCATGCCTATTTGCATGATTTTTGATGGGTTTACTGGTGGGTTTTGTGTTGTTGTTTCCATGTTAATTGTATTTAATAATTACTATAAGTTGTATTTTTAAAAGATGGTATTTAGCCGTCAAAATCGGAACCAATCCCAACATAATCGACTCCTACTAAATTGATGACATATTCTATATGTTGAATGACCCATTTAAAAGGTGCGTTTTTTGGGATTTTATTTTTTTTGCAGGATTGGATATTGGTAATCAAATCATTGGTAATAACTACGGTTTGATTTGGAATCATTTTCTGGTTTTCAACATCGGTAATTGTGGTATTGGTGATATAGGTTTGAGCAAAAACGGCGTTTACTGATACAAATGTGAAAATGGATAGGAGTAATATTTTCATTTTGAAGATTTTTTTGATTGATTAATTTATGTCATTGGCTTTCAGAACCCTCAAAAGGTTTCCGCCTAATATTTTATTGATATCTTTTTCGCTGTATCCTTTTTCCAGCAATGCTTTTGTAATCTTTGGATAATCAGTAACATCATCCAATTGTTTTGGTGGCTGATAGATGCCATCAAAATCGGAACCAATCCCAACATAATCAACTCCAACTAAATTAATGACATATTCTATATGTTGAATGACCGATTTAAAAGGTGCTCGAAGTGCTTCAGACTCATCAGTATATTTTCTGTACATAGATTCTTCAGCATGGTATTGAAACATTCCGGTTTTTACAAGGGAGTCTATTTCGGCTTTATACTTTTCAATAAAAGCGTCTTCCCTTGGTTCAACAGTCGGGTCGATAAATCCTGAATTAAAATTGATTTGAACAACGCCTCCATTTTTTGCAACGGCCTTTATTTGGTCGTCCTTTAAATTTCGTTTGTGTGGACAAAGCGTATAGATGGAGCTATGGGAAGCGATAACGGGTTTGGTGGTGGTGGCCATCACATCCCAAAACGTTTGTTCGCCAACATGCGAGATATCTATCATCATTCCTAAACTGTTCATTTTTTGGACTACTTGTTTACCAAAAGCGGTAAGCCCTTTTTTACCTTCGGAATTTTTTGCACCTTCTGGATTGGTTTCGTCCGAAGCACTTGTTGCCCAAGCTGTAGAATTGTTCCACGTCAGGGTCATATAGCGCGTGCCACGGTTGTAAAGCGTTTCTAGCTTTGTTAAATTGTCTTCAATTTGATGACCACCTTCTAGCCCGATTAATGCAGCAATCTTCTTCTGCTTAACGGCTTTTAGAAGTTCATTTGAATTGGCGACTTTCACAATTTTATCAGGGTTTCGTTTTATAACGGCATCCAAACTATCTATTTGCCTATTGGCATAATTGTAAGGATTCGGTTGGTCGCCGTCGCTAAAAACAGAAAAAAACTGGACATCCACGCCACCTTGTTTCATCCTATTGAGGTCGCTGTGTGTTTTACCTTTTAAATCGGTATCGAAAATGAAATTCTTTTCCATGGTTTGCGTAAGAAAATCATTGTGTGTATCCACTAAAATGGCATCTGTGTGAATTGTTTTGTAAGATTGAGCCATAAGATGTTGTGATGCTAAAAAGCCAATGATTAATATTTTTATATTCATGTGGAGTTGGTTTTTAATTTAAAATTGAAAATATATAAAGGGTTCACCACTTACCTTGAGCAATGATAATTAAAAAGCTATAATTGGTGCAAACTATACACAATACCCATGATGGTTGGTTTTTGGTTGGTTAATTTAATGTCTTTTTTTATATGGCTCTTTTGAGTATTTCCCGCAGATAGATAAAAACAGTTTCTAATAAAATAATAGTTTTTATGAGTTTATATGGATTGGCTTTTAGTTGGTGTGTTAATATTTTTTTGAATCAAATTTTAAGTATAAACTATCTATAGGTTTACTATGTTCTTTAAACCAATTTCCCGTAAAAAAGGAAGTAGTTAAGTCAAGTTTTTATATTATATAGAAGCCTAAAAAAGTCCAACATAAGGATGGACTTTTTTAGACTTAATTAATTTGAATTTTTAATTAGATAATTCTTTTTGGAGAGCATACATGTAAGACCAGTCAGTGTCAACGGCAGCTCTAAATTTTGCTCTTAGTGCGTCAGTTTTCTTTTTACCATGTGCTTTTTCATGAATTTTCCAGACGCCTTCTCGTTTAACATCCATGTCCGCAAAGTTTTTGTGTGGAACACTAACAAAATAATCTGAAACCTCAGGAGCACCTCCTATAACATTATACCAATAGCCACGAACACCTTCTGTGGATTTTTTTAAAGCTGAATTAACTTCTTCTAGACATTCCATAAAACTAGTGGAGTTATTAATTTTTACATTATAAACCCATACAAGTTCAGTATCCTCTGAGAATGGTTCAGTCTTGCTGATATTTGGCATTGACCTTGCAATATTATAATGAACGCTTTTTACATGTGGCATGATTAAATTGACAATAAGCATTCTACATTCTTTTCCTGCAGGGTCACTTTTTTCGTCCATTTCGGCCCAATTAGCCATTATGCTGGTCATGGTGTATACAGTGCCTTCACCTTGTACGCGCTTCCATATATTCCATTTATCTTCGCCATTATTTTCAACATAACACGCTTTCCAGGATTTTACACCTTCGATAAATTGTGCATTATGACCCGATTTTACGGTGATTTCTGACATGTTTAATAAAAAAGACTCATTCTCTTGTGATACCGCTAAGAATGGCAGTAATAACATTAAATACAATAATTTTCTCATAATTTTGGTTGGTTTTAATTGTTAATATTTACGCGTGTTAAAATTGTTTTAATAGCCACTATTTACTCAAATATAGGGCTAAGTTATTTGCTATTAATAAGTTTGGGAGAGAGAGATTATGTGATAAACATATTGTTCTAAAGATACTATTTTTTTTTACATCCAACAAATTTCTTAATTAAAATACCTAGCATTAGCTCAATATATTAAATTAGTAGTGTCCGATTAAAGAATCAAGACCGCTTCGCTGTTAGAACCAAGAACAAAGACTTGATTGTAACTAATTTATAAGCAGTAATTTTTAAATTCATAACTTTCTAAAAAACAATATTTTTGAGTAATCGCAAAAAGCAAGCCCCTCTTTTTTATAAGCCCTGAAAACTTAGGTTTCACAAAGGTTTTCTTTAAGCGAACTATTTTTAGTCGGACAACAATGATATTAAATCAAATATTCCCTAATTTTTTATCCCGATTTTATTGATTTATAAATTATTAAAATTGAAAATATATAAACTGTTCACCGCTACCTTGAGCAATGATAATTAAAAAAGCCATGATTGCCCAAACGATACCCAATACCCATGATGGCGTTTTTAAAGAGACTTCTTTCATGGAAGTATTCCGCATTATCCAATGGCATAAAAATAAAATGGCAATCACTGTTGAAACTTTTAAAATATCGAAGGTTTGAAGAATTTTTTCACCACCAGTTTGCATATAGAACATGGATTTAATCATATTCCAGGCTGTACTAAATTCCCTAGCTCTAAAAAATACCCAAGTAATATTTACACAGCTAAAAGTAATAAAGGCAAGAAAAACACCATTCCAAGCGGTAATTTTAAAAGGGAGGTAACGCTTTTGTAATTTTTCTAATATTAAATACGTACCATGTAAACCACCCCAAACCATGAAAGTCCAAGCAGCGCCATGCCACAAACCACCTAATAACATAGTAAGCATAAGCGCCACATACATTCTTGTAATACCATGGCGATTACCTCCAAGCGGGATGTATAAATAATCTCTTAACCAACTAGATAAGGTAATGTGCCACCTATCCCATAAATCTGAAAAGCCCAAAGAGGCATAGGGATACCTAAAGTTATCAGGTAGTATAATCCCGAGCATTAATGCAATACCAATAGCGCAAGTAGAATACCCCGCAAAATCAAAAAATATTTGTCCTGAAAAGGCAATGGTGCCAACCCATGCATCTACACCATGTAATAGTTTTGTTGAGCCAAATACAGTATCTGCAGTTTCAGATAACAATGTGTCTGCCATAACCACTTTTTGGAACAGCCCAATAGTTAAAAGAAACAAACCCCAAATAAATTGTTCTGTGGTTGCTTTTTTCTCTTCATAAAATTGCGTTATTAAATCTTTAGCTCTAACAATGGGTCCTGCAACTAATTGAGGAAAGAAAGTAACATAAAGGGCAAAGTCTAAAAATGTTTTGGCGCGCTCGGTTTTTCTTTTGTACATATCTATGGTGTAAGACATAGTTTGAAACGTATAAAATGAAATTCCCATAGGTAGAATAATATCCATGGGTTGTGCCTGAAAATCAATACCAATGCTATTCAAGAGTGTTACAAAATTTTCGAGGAGAAAATCACCATATTTAAAGAACCCCAAAAACCCAAGATTGACAGTCATACTTAGCAGTAACCACAATTTTCGTTTGCGCTGGTTTTCTTCTGTAGCTAATTTTTTTCCGGCCGTCCAATCGACCATTGTAGAAATCCATAGTAAGATGACTAATGGCGGATTCCATAAACCGTAGAATACATAACTTGCTAGTAAAAGCATTCTTTTTTTACCAGTCCAATTAAATAGTTTGGAGTAGTATAGCGCTAACACTATAACGAAAAAAACGATGAAACTTAATGAGTTGAATAACATAATTATTGGGTTTTAGAGTTAGACAAAGCACCATCTGCTTTCATTATTTTTATAAGCTCAGTAGTGAAAAATCGTGCGTCTTTGGGTGATAGATGAGACCACTCAGGAAGTTCTAAGTTTTTGAACTGGTTATAATCTTCAAAATGGTAACTATGGGCTTTAGTTTTTTCAACTAATTCATCCCAAAATTGTTCTCTGGGCATGCCCATATTTTCTCCTATTCTAAAACCTCCTGTAGATGGGCATCTTAATAAAATTAGGTTTCCGCCTCTGTCGATAAACTTTTTAGCGTCTTTTATAAAAAAGTTAGTTGTTGATTCTTTATCTGGCGGTGGTGACGTTTTTCCAAAAAAGCCCCAAACTCTTTTTATTGTATTTGCATAAGCTGTATCATTTACTGTTCTTTCAGTCATTTTAGTATTTCTATCTAGTGCTGTGTCATTAAATTCATAAAAAGGAGGCATTCCTTCAGGCATTCTATTTCCAATTTTGATATTGTTTAATAAGGATTTTAAATCAATATTATTCGACCATATTTCCTCAGTAGTAGAAATTAAAGCTAAATTTTGTTGTAGAGGAATTGATAGTGCGTGATTAAAGCGTTGGGCATAGGTTCTTTTGTAATAATGCTCCACTTTAGATTGCGCTCTTTCCCAAGGATCTGCTTTTGGAAACGTTGTGGAAAAAAATAGAGGAGGTGTTACACCTACTATTATAGTGCCATTAAAATTGGTGTTATTCACAAGATCACTAAATATTGGTAATGGGGTGGCACCTGCTGCTGCTAACTGAATTGGTCGTATGCCCGTTTCATTTTCCCAATCATTTAACTGAATATCAAATAATACTCGTGATGATCCCGTAAGGATTACACCTTTTTCTGTAGCCTTATCTACTTTTGCACGTTGAACCGCCCAAAGATCTTTGTTGTCGTCTAAATTTGCAGTTTTACCTTGAGAGCGCCAATATGATTCCCAAGAGATTAACCCAATAATACTTATTATTAGGGCGATGAATAGTGCGTTTTTTAATTGCATAATGGTTGGTTTTTGGTTAACTAATCTCTTATTGTTTGATTAAAATAGTTTTTGAAAATTTCTTGATAGAATTTTTATGCTTTACAAAACTGATAAATTGAATCAGTATCAAAGTTATTAATGGAGCAATCGCAATTATTAAAAAAATATGTTCCCAACTAAAAAGTTCTGATAAAGTACCGACAAGCCCACATCCATATGCTCTTCCAGAATTTGATATAGCCATATAAAGCGTAAATTGAGTCGCTGCAACAGTTTTAAAGCTGAGTTTCATGGCTGTTGCAAAAAAGGCAATACTTATAAAAGTTGCTAATAAAGTTGATAATAGAATAAACCCAAAAATATATTGGTTAAAACCCCAAAGAGCAGATGTTAGACCAATTGTAAACAGCAAAGTTATAGTTGATAAAAGATAAATAGTGAGCATTTTTTTTTCACCAAAAAAGTCTACTAAAGCACCGCCAGCAACCATTCCAAATAAACCGCTTATTAAAGCTGTTATGGAATATATTTGAGAATAGGACGTATTAGTCCATCCCAATTCTTGAATAGTATAAATCGGTAATAGCGTATCAACTAAACCATTGAGCAAACCATTAAAACAGATAGCTATGGCCATAAATATACTAGATGGAAGAATTACCACTTTTAAAAGACCTTTAAAAATTTTTTTCCAACTACCAAGTTGAATGGATTTTGCATATGCAGAAGCCTTACCTTTTGTCCAAGGCATCAATTTTTCTCCCGGTCTTTCTCTAAAAAGAATAGGAACTAAAATAAAAAAAGCAAATGCAATAGACATAAATGGGATTGCAGTAGAAAAGCCTAGAGCATTAATTAATGCAGTTCCTACAACAAGTGTTATTGAGACTCCAATGGCTTTAGATCCCCACATAAGACCATTAGCACGTGCCTGTTCCTTTTCCGGTATAACCTCTACCGCCATACCATCTGTTGCCACATCTTGAAAGGCTCCAAAAAAACTAATAAAAAAGCCCGCTATCATCAAACCGTCCAAATTGTTTAATGGGTCTTGAACAAATCCAATGGATATAAAACTAATTATGAGTCCTAACTGCCCAATAATTACCCAAGGTCTTTTACGTCCCATGGATAAAATAGTGTAACGGTCCATTAGAGGAGCTATAAGAATTTTAAAACTCCATGGGATACTAATAACAGCAACAAAACTTGCTATTTCCATGGGTGTTTTATCATTCATCGCTAACCATGCAGGAATGGCATAAAATGTAATTCCTTCGGGAGCGCCTTGGGCTAAATAAAGTAATGAAAAATTGATATAGCGTAAAATAGGGTTTTCAGATAAAAAACTATTGTTAAATTTTAAGGAATATATCTTGTCTTTTTGCATAAAGATGGTTGGTTAACTTTATTTTTTAATCTGGTGGATTATACTATTTTGTACTCGCTGTTAACGTTTTTGATGATTGCTTCTTATGGGTTTAAAAAGACCATTTCACAGGTTTTTAATCCTACATCGTCAAGGTAAGTCCACCATCTACCGTAAGTGTTGAGCCACTTATATAACTAGATGCATCTGAACAAAGAAATACGATGGCATTAGCCATTTCCTCTGGGCGACCAACACGCTGTAAGTGCACAGTGGGCAGCAACCCTTTGTCATATAGGTCGTCACCGACTATTCCTCTCAAGCGTTGATGCATTGGTGTGTCTGTAATGCCAGGACACAAAAGGTTCACTCTTATGCCTTGTGGTGCCAATTCAGCAGAGACACTGGTAGTTAATCCAACTAAACCGTGTTTCGACGTTACATAAGCTGAACCCGTAGGAAAACCAAGAAATGAATTAACGGAACCGATATTCACGATAGCACCACCATTACCAGCATTTAACATGGCTTTTGCCTGATACTTCATGCACAGGAATACCCCTTTTAGATTGATGTCTAGAACCTGATCCCAATCTTCTTCCAAAAGGTCAGTGATTCCACTTAGCTTACCTTCTATCCCGGCATTATTTACGGCATAGTCCAATCGACCAAATTCCTTGATAGTATGAGCCACCATCTGCTCCACACTCTTGGCGTTTGAAACATCTGTTTTGATGGCAGATGCTTTTCCACCATTGGCTTCAATAGAAGCGACCAAACTATCGAGTTCCTCTTTTCGACGTGCTGCGACTACGACGTTTGCTCCTTTAGCAGCAAATGCTTCTGCGGTTGATTTTCCGATGCCGCTGCTTGCTCCTGTAATTAATGCGACTTTGTTTTTCATGGTATTCATAATAATTTATTTAATGGATTAGTATATTTATTCTGTTGGAGGCGTTGCTGGCAAGTCGGTATTCCACATATTGGTAAACATTTTCCATTCGCCATCTTCCTTTTTCCATACATTTAAATATTTTCCTTTATCGACGATTGAATCTGCACCAAAACTCATGTAATAAGTGCCTTCGTCTATCATGTAGTCTTCATTCCCATAAAGCGCGGTGGTTTCCTCGCGAGCTTCTCTAATATCATAATTTACCCATTGTAAATTCATGGCTTTAATGGTAGCTTGACCAGTTATCACGTCAGAATTGGGCGGAAAAACTTTTGCATCCTTAGTGTACATGCCATTTAGAATGGCAGTATCCCGTGTTATATGGGCTTTCATAAAGGCATTGTTGTTTTCTTGAATGATTTTTTTCATGGCGTTTAAATCAAAAACCTCAGTGCGCTCTTTATTGGTTTCTTTGTTGGCAGAAGTGTTGTTGCAACCCATGGTTAATAATCCAGCAATTGCGATTACCAAAAGAATTTTAGAATATTGTTTCATTTTATAAGTATTGTTATGGTTAAGTACGTGACAAAAATTTGAACATAAATGTTAAGTTGTTAATTATCAACAGGTTTATAATCTCGGTATTTTCAGACCTGTCAGGTTTTAAAAACCTGACAGGTCTCTATTTCATTGGGATTTTTATCCATATTGATGATTAACCTATTTTTTGTCACGTACTGATTATTATGATAAATAATTAATTATGCCCTGCGCTCTGTTGCGTTAATCTTTCAGGTCTAGCCCACTAATGATATTATACCATTTACACCTCAATTTTACTCAATAAAATGAGTCTTTTTGCGCCATATTTCGTTAAAAAAATAAACCATAACTATGGCTATGCTTGATTTTTTTTGCCTCATCTATCACAAAAATCCATCATTTTATTTTTGAGTAGAATTAAAGTATAACTGGTATTGAACGAATGAACCGCTGAACGGAACTGTCCATCCGTATCCATAAAATTATCATTTTTCAAAAGCTTAAACTGCTACTGGCACGGACACCTTTATCGGTTCCAATACCGTATGCTTGTCTTTTAATGCTTTATTAGAAGGATCATTTAAGATGGCTTCAAACTTTTGCATATCGGTAACTTCAATTACCAACACCACCGAATTTGGATCGTCGGTATCCTGAAATGTTTTAAGGTCCGATATGGCCGATGCAAATACATCAAGTCTGTCTTGATGCCCTTTTAGCCAAGTCTCAATATTGCCTACTTTGTGTCTGGTTACGATTGTTTGTTTCATGATTTCTGTATTTATTTTTTAATGCCTACTCTGGTCGGTTTTCGGCTTCTCCGTTTTAGTTGTTTTAACAAATCTTGTTGAGTGTAGATACTTTAAGCTCACTCGTAACCCCAGCTTTTTCAATATCGTGTTGCCGTTGAGGGTCACTCAATGTACTGTTAAAGATCTCTATACTAGGAGCTTCAAAAATCATGGTTACATCATTACGATTTTTAGTGGATGTACCAAGGCTCATTAGTTTAACCTCTGCTTTTTCGAGTTTTGGGAGGTCAGCATCAAATACTTTTTTCCATTCTAGGAAGTCTCTAACTTCGTGTTGAACAATTACTGTAATCATAATTTTATAATTTATTTTTTAATGCCTACTCTGGTCGGTTTTCGGCTTCTCCGTTTGTGTTTTTTTATTCCTTGAAGATTTAAATTCCTAACGAATGGCATAACCTCCATCCACTCGAATGGTTTCCCCGGTTACAAAATTCGATGCTTTTGAAGCCAAAAATATAGCTGTACCAACTAATTCTTCTGTTTGTCCAAAACGACCGGCAGGGGTTCTTGTAATTATTTCGTCATAAAGCGGCATTGTTTTAACGGCTGCAGTCATATCAGTATCAAACCATCCTGGAGCAATGGCATTTACTTGTACGTTGTGCGGTGCCAATTCAATTGCCATTGATTTGGTTAACTGAATGACAGCACCTTTTGCTGCACTATATGAAGGCGCAAAACTAGAGCCAAAGAATGAATACATACTCCCTATGTTTATTATCTTTCCACTTTTATTTTCAACCATTGATTTTGCAACTAGTTTAGATAATAAGAAAACAGCGTTAAGTTGTGTCTCTATCACACTATCCCAATCTTGTTCTGCCTCATTAAGAATTCCTCCACTTAACACCGCAATACCAGCATTATTCACCAAGATGCTAATATCACCTAATTCCTGCCCCACTTTCTTTATTGCAGGTGCTAATTCATTTCGTTTTGTGATATCAATTTTTACTGCCATTGCTTTCACACCAATTGCTTTTAATTCGGCAAGAGTCTTTTTGTTTTTATCTTCGTTGCGCCCAAAGATTGCCACTGAAGCTCCAGCTTCTGCTAAACCTATTGCAATGCTGCGACCAATACCTCCATTGCCACCAGTAATTACTGCAACTTGTTCCGAAAGATTGAATAATTTTTGCATAATATATTTATTTTTTAATGCCTACTCTGGTTGGTTTTCGGCTTCCCCGTTTTTGAATTCATTTTAAAATTTGATATACTTGTGTTTTACAATCCCATATCGTGATATATTTTCCATTCTCCATCTTCTTTTTTTAATACCATTAAATATTTACCCTCGCCTTTTGAATTACCATTGCTGTCTTTATATTCATATTTTCCAACTTCAAACAAGTATTCATTGTCAGTAGTTAGAAGAATGGAAGTGAAAATAAAATGTCGAGTATCGTTCTTTATTGAACTACGAATGGATTGTCCCCAAGCTTTAAGTATATCATCTCCTTTTAAAGTTCCAAAAGTGGCACCTTTAGCATACATATTGTAAATAGCCGTAGAATCTCCATCAAAAAAATGTTTGGAGAATTGCTTGTCAAACTTATCGACAAATATTCGAGCTTCTTCTAAATCAATCTTTGGCAATTCTTTTGATTGTGAAAGAACTGGTGAAAAAGAGAGACAAACAAAAAGGTATAGAAGATGTTGTATTTTCATAATATTATTAGATTGTAAGTGTTAGTTTAAATTGTTTAGAATGCCGAAAAATCTACCTTGCATTCAGCCCAAAATCTTGCTCAACCGATTTGTACCAATCTTCGTCATTCACGGCATTCCAGTCCACCCATGCTTCATCGGTCATAGATGCTCGCCATGCGATAAATGGCTCTGCATCGGGACCAAGAGGGTGTCTTAATTTCCAAGATTGGCTTTCCGCCACTTCCAAAATCTTGTCTGCTACCAATGTTGGTGGTGTTGGTGTTCTTAGCGACGCTGAAAAAAGCCCTGCTAAACGTTTTGAGTGCGGATAGATGGACTCCTCATTTACAGTAATATCAGTTGCCATTTGGGTGTTAATGATCCCTGGTTCTATAATAGCGACTTTAATATTAAATGGTTTTACTTCCTGTGCCAATGCTTCGCTAATAGCTTCAAGAGCATGTTTGCTTGCCGCATAACCGCCCAACGGGCTATTAGCAATATGGCCGGCAACAGATGCTACGTTGATGATGCACCCTTTTTTGTTTTTTCGCATTTGCGGCAACAATGCTTTGGTGCAACGCAGTACGCCTAAATAATTGGTGTTCATAATGGCTTGAAAATCGTCTATCGACATTTCTTCAATAGAGCCATGGTGTTCAATCCCAGCATTGTTAACAAGTACATCGACAGAACCCTGTTTTTGTAGGATGTCATCCAGACATTGCTTTACTGATGCATCAGAATCCACATCCATTTTGGAAATATTAATGTTCAGTGATTCAGATTTAATTTTTTGTTTAAAGCCTGAAGCCATTTCTGGGTTTCGCATGGTTGCAAATACTTTATAGCCTGCGCGTCCGAATGCCAATGCTGTTTCAAGGCCAATGCCTTTACTTGTTCCTGTGATGAGCGCTGTTTTCATAATTTATTGATTTGTTTATTATTAGTTGTGTTTTTAAATTAGTAGTGTCCGATTAAAGAATCAAGACCGCTTCGCTGTTAGAACCAAGAACAAAGACTTGATTGTAACTAATTGATAAACAGTAATTTTTAAATTCATAACTTTCTAAAAAATAAAATTTTTCAGTAATCGCAAAAAGCAAGCCTCTCTTTTTTATAAGCCCTGAAAACTTAGGGTTCGCAAAGGTTTTCTTTAAACGAACTATTTTTAGTCGGACAACAATGTTTTTAAATATAAATTCTCAGTACATGACAAAAACAAAAAAGTGTCACATTGAGCGCAGTCGAAATGCTTTTGAATATGATATTTCCAATGTCTTCGACTTACTTCGTAAGCTACCTACCATTGACGTCTTTTATAAGTGCTGAGAAACTTGTCATTCCTGCGAAGGCAGGAATCTATAAATTCCTATAAGGCTCAAATATAACTCTGTATGGATACCTGCCTTCGCAGGTATGACAGCGTTGTTGTTTTACGTCATTCCCACCGCTTGAAAAAAATTTTCTCGGGTCTCAGACTGACATCCGATATATTATCAATTTTTGTTATATCCTAAATCATAAATCATACTTCAAAAGGTCGTTTCCTAAATTCGTTATATAAAGTGTTATTCCGTCGTTAGAAAAGAACATGCCTGTTAGCAATCCTGGAAGCGGACGAAATAAATCTGGAGTAAATAATTCAAGTCGCTCCATGCCCAAATGACTCCTTCTGTTCCATTCATTCGAAACCTTTAAATTTTCTTTAGTTGAAGCATCAAAAATCACTTGTTGTGAATGATTCTTAAAATCTACTGCAATCACTTGATTATAGAGCGGAGAAGCCACGATTAATCGACCTTCTTTATCTATTAATATATTATCGGGAGACCCAACATTGGCCGCAACACCCATATAATTTGCTTCACCAGTTTTAGTGTCAACTTTTAATTTATGCACCCTATCCATCATGGTTTCAGAGATAAATAGATGTTTTTCATCCTTATCCATGGTAATACCGTTAGCAAAGTAAAGGCTATCCATAATTTCTACAGGCGCGCTTTTTAAATTGGTCATTCTAAAGACAGCTCCAGTTGGTACAGGTAAATTGGCAGCCTGAAACATTTCGCCCAAATTAGTACTCTCTGCAGATTGCGAAAACCAAAGCGCTCCCGTTTTATCCCTGTAGATGGTGTTCACGCCATACGGATGGTCATAAATCATTTCTACTTTTTCTGTGGACACATTTATACGATAAATTTTACCGTCAGCCACGTCAGACATGAGTATATGTGTACCATCATGCTCCAATACCATACCGTTCGGGGATGCAATTTGCTCGGGCGGTAGGTGTACGAATCCAGCATCAGCAAAGTTTCCAAAAGGACGATTGGAACCGTCTTTTTCAATTAATCGGAGTCCTTTGGCTTGATCCACTACAATAATACGTCCATCCGCCAAGGCAACCCCATCTTCAGCACGCAGTAAGCTTCCATCACCTGGGAATACATTTTCTTTCTGATAAGTGAAGTAAGGTAATTGCTCTGTTTCTGTTTCCGTAGTGCTGATTTTACTATCGGGCTTTGGGCTATTACAACACATAAAGGCGAAAGCAAACAGCAATAAGGAGTAATTTGAAAGTTTCATAGTGTATGTTTTAAAGGTTGTTTAATGATGTAAGTACTTTTATTTAATAAGATTCTTTTGATATATTTTAATTTATTTCAGCATCGCCAAATCAATTTTCTTGCTGTCCACATATTGCTGAAATGCGGTTTATTTTCCGTCTTTAAGCTTCCAAAGAAGTGCAACCTGAGCATTATAGGTTTTGCCGGTTTCTTTTACTTTGGCATCATTGCTAAGGGTGTTTACTTGTTTTCATATTTCCATATTTTTTTATTTACTTTATTTGTTATCTCTTTCTTTCATGTTCTTAAAACCAGCCACATAAAAATTGGAATCAATAATCAATTCTTTTTTAGTGTCTTTAGTGTACTCATGTGTCCAATTGGTGGTTGGTTTAATCCATTGTTCTTTGTTATCGAGTTTTACTTTTACTGGCATATTAAATCCAGGTACGGCATTTGTCCAGCGATAGGCGAATGTGTTGTCTTTAAAATAGTATTCTAAAGTTGGTATTTGTGTGGTTCTTAAATATTGGTCGAAGAATTTCCCCAAGTCCAACCCTGACTGTTGTGCTATATAATTTTCAATATCTGTTGAAGTGACTGTTTTATGGTAGAACTCTGTATTTAAACCTGTTAGAGTGGCTCTCCACTTTTCGTCATCATTAATAACTTGCCTTAATGTATGCAAAACAGTAGCAGATTTCATGTAGGCATCTTGTGTGTAATCCGTATCGTTAACGTTGTAATCACCAATAATTGGAATGTCATTAGCAATACTATGAGAAATTCCTTTTATATAGTCTGCTCCAGCTTTTTTTCCAAAATGATATTCCACATACAAGGCTTCAGAGTAGGTTGTGAATCCCTCATGAACCCACATGTCAGCCATATCTTTGTACGTAATGTTATTTGCAAACCATTCATGACCAGATTCATGGATAATCAAGTAATCGAATTTTAAACCCCAACCTGAACCTGAAGAATCAGTACCATTAAAGCCATTTACATAACCTCCAGAGTAACCAATGGAACTTTGATGCTCCATGCCAACACCTTCTACTAGTTTGTAGCTATCTTCATAAAACGGATAAGGACCAAACCAATATTCAAAAGCTTCCAGCATCAAATGTGCTTGTTTAAACTGAACCTTGGCTTGTTCTAGATGTTCTGGCAGTACATAATAATCACATGCTAGTGTTCCTTTCATCCCGTTATATGGGTCGGAAAAATGAACGTAATCTGCCACGTTAAGAGCAACGCCATAACTGTTGATAGGGTTTACAACAGTCCATTGATAGGTTGTTGTGCCATTGTCCTTTTTTTCTGTTGCTGTAAGTTTCCCATTGGCAACAGCCATAAGATCTTCAGGAACTGTGACGCTTATGGTCATGCCATTATCTGGCTCATCGTACATGTGATCTTTGTTTGGCCACCATAAACTAGCACCTTCTCCTTGACATGAGGTGAATACTACAGGTTTGCCGTTCGCATCTTTCTCCCACGAAAAACCACCATCCCAAGGTGCTCTCGGTGCTTCCTTCGGGTTTCCTTCATAGAATACTTCAATCTCTTTTGAGGCTCCTTTTATTTGATTTTCTTTCAAATGAATGAAATAAGCATTTCCTTCTTGTGTAAAAGTCAGCGATTCACCAGCTTGAATTACTTTAGTAATTTTCAAAGGCGGTTGCAAATCTATTTGCATGTCATTTTTTGATTCTAATACTGTATAAGTTATGGTGTTAGAGCCTTTAATGAATTTGTTTTCGATGTCCAATTCAAAATCTAAATCGTAATGGGTTAAATTCCACCAAGCTCTTTCATCAGTTATTTTGCCTCTTAAGGTATCTTGTCTTGTATATGTTTTTTCGACAATTGGGGCGATGGTCATATCCCGTTCAGGAGGAATTCGACTCAAAGTGACAGGCTCTATTTGGCGACCATTGAGATAGAAAAAGCCTTTGTAAGTGCCCGTTTCATTATCTTTTTGCAATTTAAAATTAGGCTTAAAGCTTGCATACGTTAATTCAAATAGAAGAGAATCGTCCTTAATGATTAGGTTTTCAAGTGGTGCATTAACTACGTTAATCCAGTCTTTCTGTTCCCAGTTGAAAGTTCCAAAATAGTTATCGTTGTTCTTTTCAATGTTGATTACTAAACTTGCATTTGGGTGTTGAACCTTATACCATTTTCCGGTTATGTTTTGTCCGAATAGCGCATAAATAGAAAACTGAAGACTCAGTAAAACTAATATTTTTCGTTTCATGAATTATTTTGAATTAATTGTTTGTTTGTGCAAAACTTCGATATAAAAAAGTTTAAGAATTTATTTCTTCTCAGAATCGGCAAGCTTTTTAGTATCCACATATTGCTGGAAAGCAACTATTTTACCATCTTTTAATGTCCAAAGGTGAGCCGCTTGTGCATTATAAACTTTGCCACTTTTCTTGAATTTGCCATCATATCTTAAAGTTGCCAAAACTTTATTATTGCTCATCTCGTGAAGTTCGATATTAGCTAATTTAAAATACTCATGTCCTCCTATAACACGTTCAAAAACGCCTTTTAAGACTGCTTCTGGTCCAATATATGGATTGCCATCGGCCAAGTTGTTGCTTTCCGCTTCATGCCATACGATTTTTGGATCCATGGCTCCGAGAACGGAAGGGATATCGCCTTTAGCAAAGGCTTTATAAAGATTGTCAACAACTGTCATGTTATTTGGGTCTGATACCAAACCCAACTGACCTAAAAACGCCATGTTATCCATAAAATCTTGCTCTTGGGCAATTTTGCCATCCTTCATTTTTACAAGAGTAGTCCCTTCAATATTGACGGTTCTCCCTGTTGCTGGAATTCCAAAAAACTCACCACTGTGTGTGCCAATAAAATTCCAGTGCTTTACAATGTTGTCTCCTTGTCCAAAGACATCTACAATTGTGAATTTGACATCCGAAAATCCTGTGATAAAATGGCTGTAATAGTCTTTGAAGTTTTCAATACCTACAATATTTTCTGGACTATAAACCATGGTTATGTTTTCGTCAAAATTAGTATCATTAATTTGATCGAGTTTGCCATTGTTTATGATTTCGTCCCAAACTTGGGTGTACATTTTAATGTTGTTCTCAACTTTAGCATCGTTGCAAGATATCATGAAAAGCACGATTGAAAGGATAAAAAGTTTTACTGAATTTTTCATAGTGGTTGATTTTTATTTGTTAGTGTTCAATATTTATAGTGGCATCCACGTTACTAATATGGATTGAATTGTAAAAAAAACGATAAAAGGAATAACCAAATACCCCATGACATCCCGAGCCTGTATTTTTATGCCTATACCCATAATTGGAAAAACGAGTAATAAGTAAAATGGCTGTAATAGGTTTGATAAACTTTCACCGTAAGCTATAGATAATGAGGCTCTCGATATCATTGTGGTAATTTCTGAAGCTGGTAATCCAGCCCCGATCTCTTTCACGGCATTAATTATACTGGGGCCAATAACGGCAAATTCACCACCTGCAGATGGAATAGCAAAATTCGTAAAACCACCTGTTATATATGCAAGGAAAGGGTAGGTATGAATCGTTGCAGTGGAAGCCATAAATTCAGCTAATTTCGTGCCTAAACCCGTATAGAGCATAATGCCCATGATACCTGCATAAAATGGATATTGATATAGAATTCCAGATATATTACGGCTTGATCTTTTCATGGCAATAGCATATCTCATTGGTGTTTTGTGTAAAAACAATCCAAGAATTAAAAATATGAATATCATGATGTTGAAATTTAATTGGAATCCATTTGTGTAAAAATGAAAGATGATATAAGTCAAACCCATCAAGACGATAATCATTTGAAAAACGATTCCATTATTAAGCCTATCCGAAATAGAATTGAACGCTAAGTTTAAACTTGCTGCTTCTTCTTTTATTGAGGATTCTTTTTGGATACTGGTACTTTCTAACATGTCGCTAATCTCTTTTATTTTAGTAGTTTTAGGAATTAATAAAAGGATTAACAAGGGTGCAAAAACTAAAAACAAAATCATCATGGCCATGTTTAAAGGAGAACCTAAAGTATAGGAGGTAGGAATAGTTTCTAATAATACGCCAGCTTCTATTAAATAATTGTCTTTTGTTCCTAATAACAAGGGGATGGAGCTAGATAAACCAGTAACCCAACTGCCACTACTAAAATAAACTAAGGCGACTAGAAAAGGATAATTAATCCCTTTGGTTCGTAATGCCAACTCACGTGCTAGAACACATGTAATTACAATCCACCCAAAACTTATCATGGAGAGTATTATACCAATTAAAGAAACAAAAAAATATATTTGTCTTGGAGTTTTAAGGTATAAGACAAGCTTGTCAATAACTTTTTTTACAACAGGGGAAAGTGCAATAGTAAAACCTGTGATTATAATTAACACTACCTGCATCCCAAATTCCAATAAAGACCAAAAACCATCATACCAAGATTGTATTATTTTTATTGGAGTAACCTGCATCCAAAAAAAGGTAACTAAAGCCGTAATAATGGTAAGTAGTATTGCAAAAACAAATGCATTGGGCATGTATTTTTCAAATATTTTAGTAAATTTTTCTCCTAGTTTATTAATCATTTGGTTGGTTGTTGGTTAATTAACCTGTACGTGTTTATTGATTAAATTTTAAGTTTAATCCATAAAAAAAGATGCTATTAGAATGATAGAAAAAAGGGATGAGAATTCTAAAAAATAGATTTTGTTTCTTGTTGAAACACTACAAAAGGATTTTTTCATAAAGTCTTTTATTTAATGCTATTAATTAAAAAGACTTAGGGATTTTTAAAGATAGATAAAGAATCATTTTCTAACAAATAAATTTAGAGTTGTATTCTGAGTAATAATAGGTTACTAATCCTGGCAAGTAGGAGCGTTAGGGATTGTAATGGAAAGCCCACAGGGAGGCACGACCGAGGACTTGTATTGGAAAGCCCGACCCTTTGGGTAACGCCCAAAACAGTTTTTTTAAAATCAGTTTCATAATATTTCCTGTTTAAAAGATAAAATAAAAGGCAGCTTATATGGTTAAAACTGCCTTTTAGGATATTATAAAACTTTATTTAGCAGTTAACAGTGATTGGCTGTAATACATCATGTGAGACGTTATTTTTCCATCTTCATCAAAGCTACTACTAGCATGCAGAGGAACTTGCATCTCTTTCTTGTCCGATTTACGTACCAAATGATAGTTCCACCATGATAGTACTTCGCGGCCGTTGCCCATTTCGTATTCCAGATAATCTGGGTAGCCTATCATTTCTAGATTTTTTATTTCAAAATCATTTAAGAATTGTTGCCAGTTTATTTTTGTTTCGGCTTTGGTATCTGATTTTCCATATTCATAATTAATGTTGGAAAACCTAGCATCATCGCTAAAGTAGCTTAAACATTTGTCCACATCTGAATTTTCAAAGGCATAAAAAGCTTTCCTTACAGTGTTGATGTTGTCATGATGGTTATAAATAGTACCATTGGTTCTATTTACATAACTGCTGCGTATTTCATCAATAATACTGCTGTTGCCGTAATTTATAACGGTTTGGATTTTATTGTTTTTGTTTACAACATAAAGCCTGTGCACGGGCTGGTTAATTTTTACGCCTGTTTTTTTGTGGACGCCTTTTAAATCTACCCATGTTTGAACCCAAACCACATCGTCTTTATTATCTTTTTTATATTCTATGGCGTCTGGGTAAGCCCCATTTGATGGTGTTATAGAAAAATAATCTAAAGCATTGTTCCAGCCCATAACACTTTTAATGAATGATGCTTTATCCCCTCCTTTGTCTCTTGGGTTAATACTTACGCCATTATAGGATTTAAAATCATCAGCCAAATAACTGGCTACTTTGGTAGAATCGCCTTTAACAAAGGCTTCGGTCATGGCGTCAATTACTTTAATTGCTGGATGGTCGATGTAAACGGTGCCGTTAGTTTTCTTTTGCGCATAAGTTGCTGAAATGCATAAAAATGCAAGTACGAGTGATAGTGTTATTTTTTTCATAATCATGTCGCCTAATTTTATAGTGCGGGCGTTACACATTTTTAGTTAATAATTTGGATTTGTATTTAATGTTTTATTTTTTTCTGATTAATTTGAATAGTTATTTAAAGTGTCTTTAACGGGTTTAAAATGAATACCTAAATCTTTTTTAGCTAAATCGTTCTTATATACAATACCTGGGTTTTCTTTTGGTTTTTTATTGTTAAGCATAGCATGCATATCGGATACTTTATAGGTTTCACTACTTAGTAAATAATCTTTACCGTGCAGTCCTTGTGTAGTTGCCACTTTAAATATGGCGTTGGCAACGTCTTCAACATCCACAATAGCAAAAGGCACATCGTTATCAAAAAGTGCTTTAATAAAATCGTTTGGAACAATTTTGTTTTTGATGAGGTGTTGTAGGCCTCCAGATGTGGAATCTTCTCTTTTTGATAAAGCCTTACCCATAACCGCAACAGGGGAAACCGAACTAATTTCAAAAGGTAATCTTTGGTGGTCTTTAATGAATTTTTCTACGGTTTGATTAGCTATAAATTTTGCTTGAGCGTAAGGATGGCTTTCTGTACTTGTAAATCGGGTATCGTTTTCATCAAACGTGTCATTGAAATTTTTTCCGCCTGCCGGAAATGGAAAATTGGTATTCCAACCAGCAACTGATGCTATAAAAACTACCTTTTCTATACTTGGTGTGTTATTGATAACTTCTAAGAAATTCTCGGTACCTTTAATGGTTGGGTGAAACAACTGTGTTTTTGGATCTTCAACATCCAATATAAAAGGTGTGCCACCATGGACAACAACATCGCAATCGCTTACAAAATCTTTTAGGGTTGCTTTGTCTGTTACATCTAGTTCGCTTATGTACAAATTATCGGCATGGTCAAATAGCATGAGGTGTTCATATTTGTCTTCACGAGAAATATCTGTGGTCGATACTTTTACTTGATATCCGTGGTTTAAAAATGCTTTAGTGATATAGCTTCCTATAAAACCTGACCCGCCTATAATACCTGCTTTTTTCATTTTAAAAATTTAAAAACCTACAAGATTGATAATGAGTAAAATCAATATCAAGTATTGTAGGTTTAGTTTTGGTTGGTTATTTTATAAAAATGAATGACTAACTCAATTCGTATAATTATTTATCTAAGTAATGTATATAAAACCTTATTTAAAAGCGAGTTAGGACGAAACGGGTAGAATAGTGTCCAAAGGGGGTGTTTTATTTATCGGCATATTATATGCCTGAAAATTAATCGATTGTAATTCTGTTGCAGATTTATGTCGCTTGTTTTAATTGAAAGTCAAAAATAAAGGTCGTACCATTTTGGTTTTCTTCTTTCATGATGCCGTTTAATTGACGTGTAAGTAATGTAATTAGCTGGGAGCCAAATCCAGTGCCATGGATTGTGCCAGATTTTCCAATACCATCATCAGCTACTTCAAGGTGCAGTATGTTATTGTTTTGTTTTTCGAGTTTAATGGTAATAGTACCTTTGTTTCTTTCAGGAAATGCATATTTAATGGTATTGGTTAATAGTTCATTAATTATTAGTCCTAAAGGTACAGCAGTATCAATATCCAAATTTAGTTGCTTCATGGCTAGGTTTAAGTTTACCTTTTTTTCTGCACCTAAACTATCGAAAATACTTTCACTTAAATTTAGAAAATAATCTTTCATCTCAATGGCACCAAGGTTTGTACCTTGATATAATTTTTGGTGCACAATGCCTATGGAATTAACCCGATTCTGACCTTCTAACATGGCTTCTTTAGTAGTTTTATCATCTATCTGAGCAGATTGTAAAGATAATAAGCTGGAAACCACCTCTAAATTATTTTTTACCCTATGGTGCACTTCTTTTAATAATAATTCAATTTCAGCATTTTTAGAGGCCAACAATTTATGAGATTTACTTCTATTGCGGTAGCTAATAAAACTAAAAATCAATAGTCCCAATAATAGTGCTACCAGACCAAAACCTAAGGTTTGAATCAATTTTTGCTGAGAAATTTTACTTTCTTGATTGGCAATAGTTTCCTCTTTCTTTTTGGTTTCGTATTGGGTTAAAAGTTCAGACATTTTAGCATCACTTTCAATTGACGCAATGCTATCTCTTAAGGAATAGGCTTTTTGTTTATAATCTAATGCCATCTTATAATTATCCAACTTGCTATAAATGGTGCTTACGTGGTTGTAGTTTTCAATCAAATTAGAAAAATCGTTGGTACTCTCCTGTAACTTTACCGTTTTCAATTGATAGCTAAGTGCCTCCTCATAATTGCCTAAAAGCATGGTTGTTTCACCTAAATTTGACATGGAGGCGTTTATGGCATTTGTGTAATTTGCTGCTCTAGCCAGCGCTAAACATTTTTTATAGCTTTCTATGGCTTCATGGTATTTGCCCAATCTTTTTAGCGCATTGCCTTTTCCATTTGTTACATCTGCCTGTGTTGCTAAACCCATGTTTTGCTCTTGGGCAATAACCAACGCTTTATTGTAATAATCAAGAGATTGTTGATAATTTCCTTTTGCCATAGCAACATTTGCAGCGTTAAAATTAACATAGAATTTTTCTAAGGTTAAATTGTTTTCTTCTGCGATATCAATGGCTTTTGTGGCGTAATGCAAGGCTTCGGTTAATCTGTTTTGGCTCGTTAAATCTTCCGAAACTCTAGTTAATGCATCACAAATACCTTGTTTGTCATTCAAGGTTTCCATAATTTTTAAACCAGACAAGTCTTTTTGTAGTGCCTTATCTAAATCTCCATTTTTTCTGTCAACCCAAGCTAATTTAAAAAGTGTTGTAGCTTTTCCTTTTAAATTATTAACGGCTTCATATCCTTTTATGGCTTTATTGAAGAAACTTGTTGCAGAATCCAATTCTAATAAGTTAGCATGCATTCTGCCCTGCATTTCGTAAAATTTTGGTTGCCAGTTTTTATCGGCTGTGGTTTCGGATAGTTGTACACCTTGTTTTGAAAATTCTAAAGCCTGTTCAATATTTTGGTTGAACGCTATGGCTACCATATCATTTATAATCTCCAGTTGTTTATTAGCTTGTTTTTCTAAATGTAATTTTTGCTGAAGCTCTTTAATGGTTGTTTCTTGACTATTTGCTATATAGAAGAAAATCAAAAATAAATACAACAGGTTTTTCATAAATGAGAGCTAGAAAAGATTATATTTTTTGTATATGTTGGAGCAATAGTTTTTTCGATTCTCCACTTATGGGAATGGCTTTTTTTGAAATAACAATATGGCTTTTTGCAATTTCATCAATATGAGAAAGGTTAACAATAAACGACCTGTGTACTCTTAAAAAATGTAGATTTGGTAGTTTGTCATCCATATCCTTAAGTGTCATTGCTAATAAATATTCTTTATTTTTTGAATGAATACGGCAATAGTTTCTTTCGGCCTCAATATAAAGAATGTCTGTAATATTTACCCGTACCATTTTTTCATGATGGCGCACAAAAATGCAATCGCTTAAAATGAAAGGCGAAACTTTTTCGTCTGTAAGTGAAGTATCTGATTCTTTTTCAGATTGTATCCTGTTTATTGTTAATTCAATAGCACGCTGTAAATCCAGTTTTTTAAAAGGTTTAGAAATAAAAGCATAGGGATTAGTTGTTTTAGCTTTATTGAAATGAGCATTATCTGCATTGGCCGTTACGTAAATAATGGGGATATTAAAATCTTCTTGTATAATTTGTGCCGTTTCAATACCAGTAAGATCCCCTTTTAAATGGATATCCAATAGTATAATATCTGGTATGCTCTGTTTTATATGCACTAGAGCGTCTTCGCCTTTTGGCATAATGCCAACAACATCGTAGCCTAATGTAGTTAGCTGTAACGACATGTTTGCGGCAATTATCATTTCATCTTCTACAATTAATATTTTAGTTTTTGGGCTCATTTAAGCTGCTGTATTTAATTTAAAATGAAATAAAACAGAAGTGCCGTTTTGGTTTTCTTCTGTCATTTCACCATTAAGTTGTTGGGTTAGTAATTTTATGAGTTGAGAACCAAACCCTGTTCCTTTAGGAGACAAACCTGTTATTTTGCCTATACCGTTATCAACTACTTTTAATGTTAATGTTTCAGGATTGGATTTTGACAAACTAATTGAAATGTTTCCTTTTAAATTTTCAGGGAACGCATATTTTAAAGCATTTGTAAGCAGTTCGTTAACAATTAAACCAATGGGGACTGCCGTATCTACATCTAATTCTAAGTTATCCATGGCATATTCAATTTTTACTTTTTCGTCTGCATTAAAGGTATCTAAAATACCTTCACCTAAATTAAGAAAATAATCTTTCATTTCAATGCTTCCTAAATTGTCACCTTGATATAACTTTTGATGGATGATGCCCATGGATTGCACACGGTTCTGACTGGCTATCATAGCGTCTTTTGTGTCGGAATCTTCTAATTGAGCAGATTGTAAAGCAATTAAGCTTTTAACAAGTTCCAGATTATTTTTTACGCGGTGATGAATTTCTTTTAGAAGAAGCTCGTTTTGCTGGTTTTTAGTATTCAGTTCTTGGTTTACATTTTCCAGTTTTAGATTACTTGTTTGCTTTAACTTGTAATTATGATAAATAAACCCAATTAGTATTAGGACTAAACTAATAATAATCAAGAGTATGATTTGTTGGTTGTTTTTGCGTGCCAGGGATTTTTCGTTAGAGACAATGTTAAGTTGCAGTTCATTTTCGCGAAGGCTACGCTCGTTTTTTTCCTTTTCAAATTTAAGTGATTCATTATAAAATTGCGCTTTGTATTTTAATGCCATAGCAAAATCGCCTAGTTCTTTGTATGTTTCCCCAATACTATTTAGGGTGTTTGTTGCGTGGTGGTAATCGTTTAAGTTAATATATGAAGCGTGAGCCTTTTCATAATATTCAAGGGCAGTAATAAAATTTTTGGTATTGAAATCAATATCACCCAATAATGCGAATGAATAGGGGTAGTAGGAGTTGGTTTTCATGTTGTAGGTTTCCATGATTTCGGTTGCTTTTAATACATTTTCCTTTGCTTCTTTATATTTATTTAAATTTAAGTTTTTATTATTTGTCTTTGCTTGTTGAATCAATTCATAGCTAAACATAGTATAGTACCAAATATGGGCCAAGGGATTTTTATAGTTCGTAAGAACCGATTTGACACGGTTATAGTAAAAGGAAACAGAGTCCTGGTTGTTACCCGTATGCTGGTAAATTAGTTCTGCATAGATCATGTACAATTCTCTGGGATTTTTATCGACATCTATGTTTTTATAATAGTTAAGGCTGTTATGTAAGTATTTAAGTGAAAGCTTTTTTTCTTCTGGAAGTCCGTATTTGGCGTAATAAAGCCCTTTGTGTAGATTTATTTTGGCTTTTATATCTGGTTGATTTATTTTTTCCATTTTTGCAAGTGCTTGGGAAAATAAGTCAATAGATGTTGCGCGATCGCCTTTTCTTAGTTTAAGATCTGACCAATATACCAAATAGTCGAAGTACAACATCCTGTTATAATCATTGTCATCATTTAAGTTTTTTATTTTATCCCACCCTATTTGTGCTAGAGAATCTTGAATTGAAACAGAATAACTTCTATTCTTCTTTTTCATTCGTTCAAAACCCAGTCTTTGGTATTTTGCTTGATGTAAGGGTTTATTAGGGTCGAGTAGTTTAAATGCCTTATCTGCATAGTATAATGCACTGTCGGAATTAAATTGTGGCATTTTTGTAAACCACGAAGCTCTTTCTGAGTACATTTCGCTCAATTTAAGCGCAGCTTCTGGTGTGTCTATATTTTTGTTATGAACTTGGGTATAACCGCTAAAACAAAGTAAAATAGCATATAGAAACGTTATTAATTTTGTTTTTTTTATTTCCCATCTCCATTGGGCTAATAATTTCATTGAATTGTAAACGGATTTAATCTGGGTATAAACTGATACTGTACATTTTAAAAACAATAAGAATTTGGCAAGTCGATTTGGCATAAAGTCTTTTCTCAAAAATTAATTCAGCTATAAAAAGACTTAGGGGGAGATTGTAGCGTAATATTAGAGAAAATATTGAATAGTAACAAATATTTTAAATATAATTGATGAAATCAACTAAATTATTAAAATAGAACGTTATTGTCAGATAAAAGGATCAAGACCGCTGCTGATAGAATATAGTTGCGATAGCTGTCGGAAAAGACTTGATTTTAGCTCATTGATTTAAGTACATGACAAAAATTAATTTTGAAAAATAAACTACTCGCAATTTTCAGGATAACAAAGACCTGACAGGTTTTCAAAACCTGTTAGGTCTAGGTAACGAAAAAGCCGTAATGTGCTATATGTGTGCAGTTTATAGTTCTGTTCTAAGTTTTTGTCATGTACTAAACTCATTGATAATCAATTTACAATAGATTTGTCATTTCAGAAAGCTTTTGATTT
>NZ_CAXBLF010000035.1:0-35201 GCF_963976535.1 uncultured Algibacter sp.
GTTTCCTGCGGCATCGCTTACATCATAAGTTACTAAATAGGTGCCGCCTGTATTCATATCTACTGTTACGCCTCCTATAACAATACTTGCCGTGATATCACCATCTAAATCATCTACCGCTGTGGCACCTTGTTCAGTATAAACACCGCCGACATTAAGATTAATTGTTGAAGCTCCATTTAAAGTAATGACTGGAGCCGTTGTATCTGGGATCACATTTACCGTTCTTACAACCTGTGTTGCTGGGTTTCCTGCGGCATCGCTTACATCATAAGTTACTAAATAGGTGCCGCCTGTATTCGTATCTACTGTTACGCCGCCTATAACAATACTTGCCGTGATATCACCATCAATATTATCAGTTGCTGTTGCACTTTGTTCGGTATAAGTATCACCAACGTTTAAATTGATGGTTGCATTACCTACTAATGTAATAACAGGTGCAGTCGTATCGTTACCTTCAACACCAGTTAAATTAATATTATCTAAAGCTAAATCTGCTTGCCAAGTACTGCCAACAAATCTATTAAAGCGCAATTGGATGCTTCCTCCAACATAAGCATTTAAATTTTGGTTTACAGTTATCCAAGAATCTCCTTGATTTCCAGATTGATTCCATAGGCTTATCCATGTAGCTCCGTCGTCATTACTCATTTCTAAATCTATTGTCCCCATGTCAACAGCTCCGAACATATGATATGAAAAACTAAATTCAGCTTCACTTAAACCACTCAAATCAAAACATGGTGAAGTTATAATTGCTCTTTTATCAGGGTATCCAGTTCCATTCCCAGAAGCTTCAATAAAAATATAATCAGAACCTTCTATTGCGCCTGATGGTCCAGTATTAGATGAAGGTGTGGTGCCAGAATTAACTAACCAATCTAAATCATCCGATGTTGATTGCGTCCAAGTTCCTACCGAACCTTCAAAACCAAAAGCATAAGGGTAGGAAGCTATGCCTCCAGTGCAACCTAAGGACGGTTCAACAACATTTACTGTTCTTGTAACTTGGGTCGCAGCATTACCTGCTACATCACTAATATTATATGTAATAACATAAGTTCCTATTGTATTCGTGTCTACTGTATCTCCACCAATAACAATATTTGCAGAAATATCACCATCAACATTATCTATTGCAGTCCCACCTTCTTCTGTATATGCAGCTCCTTGGTTTACATCTGTTGGAGATGTTCCATTTAAGGTAATAATAGGAGGTGTTGTGTCTGGTCCAGCACCCTCAATTATAATGGTATAATCTTCTACCTCACCATATTGAAAGGATTGACATGCTGTGGGTATAGCATTGTATTGCATAGAAACCCTCATACGAGTAGAATTTTCAACAGCATTACTAGGTATAGTGAAAGAACCACTTACAGTTGATGAATTTATTGGGGACTGATAAAATACTTGTTCTCCAGCATCATCAAAATCTCCATCAGTATTATAGTCAATCCAAACAGCATACGCTTCGGCATAAACAGACCCCGTCCATGTTGGAGTAACTATAACAGTATATTGTGAATCTTTAGTTAAGGTGGTTGATATACTTGTGAAATCTGAATAAAATTGTGCTCCAGAACTATTATCAATAGTATTAAGTTGAACTCTACTGATAAATTCATCATTAACATTTGTACTGGCTGAATCACAATAATTTAATTGAATATCCAAAGTAGTAAAGTTAATTGAAGCTGAATATGCAGAGTTATTTGCTCCACAATTTGAGCGCACTTGAACTTCATAATCTGTTATTAAAGCTAAACTTGTTAAATTTGTTGTGGGTGTTGACAATCCTGATACATCAATCCAATTTGGTGTACCTACAACACGGTATCTTAAATCGTAAGTTGTAGAAGGTATATTATCCCAAGAAATAGTTACATCAGTAGTTGTAATGTTACTGCTCACTAGGTTTACAGGAACAGAACTAACACATGGTACTTGTATGCTCATCACCTTGAAATCGTCGAAAGTGAAACCATCAAAGGTTGTTGGATAGCCGTCTGCTCTATTCGTATTATCAGAATCAAAAACAAAACGAAAACGCGCATTAGAAGCTCCAAATAGAAAACTGTTTTCGGTAGCATCTATTAATAATTCTTCCATTACCCATTTATCCATGGTATCAGAATCGTAAATAGATTCTCCAGTAGGTTGATTATTTTGATCTGAAGTTGATTTACCTGTACTTGTATTAGAACTATTGCCACTACTATATCTGTTTGTTGATATACTAGATCCAGGTTTACTATATTTTCCACAAAGTGGAAGCCATGTTGATCCATTTGTAGAACCTTCAATTTGAACATAATCAAAATTTCGCTCTATATCCCATTTAGCAAAAAATTGAACAAGCGATGCAGATGCAGATGATAAATCTACCCCGGCATTAAGAGTTAGTGTTGTTGATTGATTATTTCCGTAAGCACCTGAAGGAGAATCTGTAATGGCTGTAGTGCCAGAATATGAATCAGAAGTCGTTCCCCAAGAACCTCCAGAAGATGTCCAATTCGTTAAGTTATCTGTATCCGGATTGTCTGAAAATAATACTGTAGGGTTATAAATTTTTATAATATTAGCCTTGTACATGACATAGCCATCATCATTGCTTAAGGTTACTTGAAATTCAATTTCGTCATTCGGCTGAATTCCAGCATCTAAAGTGTAAGCGCCAGTAACAGTCCGTTGCTCTAATTTACTCCATCCTGATTGTGTTGCTGGTGGTGTAATCGATGTAATGTTTGATGAAACTGGTGTTACATTAAGTGTAATATTTCCTAATGTTTGACCTAAATATTCTATACCAAATTCTAGATTGCCAGAAGTAGCGGTAATATTGCTAGTATTTAAATCATGAAACTGAGCAAATTTGCCACTATGGTAAGCGTTTACAAAATTCATTCTCACAGCTCTTTGAGCAATTTCAACAATTTTAGTAGCATTTGGCCAAAAACTACCCTCTCCATCACTAGATATCCATGAACCATTTTCAGGAGCAAGTGCTAAAATGCCTTGACCAGAACCTGTAGATCCATTTATATCGGCTACACCACCTAACATCCAATCACTCATATCACCGTTTGCAATAGTTAAAATATCTGGAGCTTCGCCATATATATATCTATTAAAACGCGTCATATCATGACTAAACTTATGATACTCAGCTTCTCTTCCAGAAGCAGGAGCATTTGGATAGCCATTATAGGCGTGTGGAATTAAATTTGAAGTAGCATGATGGTTCATGGCTGTTTTAAAATCCCTAGTGGCTGAAAAATCTCGAACAATTTGTGATTCTGGTTCAGAAAATGCGCTAGGACCTCTATAAATATCACTTGTAACACTGCTTGAAGAACCTCCATAAATAGAATTAGGCCCCCAGAAATAATCGTAATTTCTATTTAAATCAACTCCTCTTTGAAAATTATTTCCAGTATTGTACAGTCCTAAATTTTTACGTTGTGTACCACCACCACTTGGCGCTACTTGCTCATTCCAAAGTAAACCATCAGGATTTGCAACAGGAATAAAATACATTTCCTGATTATCAACTAAATTTTTAATTCCAGCATCAGTATTATAATTTTCTAAAACATACCACATATAGTACATCAAATTCATTAAACTACTAACCTCTCTTGAATGTGTCATCCCAGAGTACAAAGATTCTGGTTCATTAGCTTCATCGGTATCTGGATTATCAGAAATTCTAACATAATAAACCGTGCTTCCAGACCAAGTGTCGTAGGCACCCCCATTTGTAAAGGAGTTTCCGTGAGTTATCTGATTAGTAGGGGATGCATCCGTTTTAACCGATATTAGATTTGGATATAAAGCCCGCATTTGGTCTAACTCCGCTAAAACTTCACTGTAAGTAAGACAACCACCCATGCTTCCTAAATTAAAGTTAGTTGGTACAGCCCAATTTACCTCTGAACAGCCTTCATATTGAATAAAGTTATCAATACTTTCACTTTTTGTGCTTAACGATTTACTAGCAAGTGTTTGAACTTTCTTAGCTTGCAATTGAGCCCTAGCAATTGGAAGTTCAATTGCCGTTTTCTTTCTGTAATGTTCAATTAAATCTTCTACTAAAACAGAATAAGTTACCCTTTGATCATTCAACATGTTCAATTCATCAGAGCCGAGTTCTAAAATCAAGCTATTGTCTGCAAAAATGGCGCCACACGATAAATCAACTCCAGCTTCTTTAATTTTTAAGAGCTGAGTCTTTGTTGGGTTATTAATTTTAATTCGTTTTGAAATTGGAGTTTGAGAGTTCCCAATTAATGAACTTGCCAAAAAAACAAGTACTAATGTAAAATTTTTCATGAGAGTTGGTTGGTTAGAAGAATTAATAATTTGGTTTGAAAATAATGGTTATTTTTTTAATAAAGACCTTTTTTTTTACTGATTTTTAGATAGTTATGCGTTTTATGGTTTTACCATAATAGTCTTGATGCAAATTCGTACATACGGCTCTGATCTTATATTTTTACAACCAAAATAATAAGCATCTATTTACTATATTTGAACTTAGTACATGACAAAAATTGATAATATATCGGATGTCAATCTGAGCGCAGTCGAAGACATTGGAAATATCGTATTCAAAAGCATTTCGACTGCGCTCAATGTGACACTTTTATATTTTTGTCATGTACTAAAATATTTGAATTATAAATTTTCCTATTTTCAAGAATGAATTCAATTTTAGCAATTAAAAACCTTTCCATTGCATTTAGTGAAAATGAAGTCATTCATAATATTTCTTACGCTTTAAATAAAAATGAAATATTAGGGATTGTTGGAGAATCTGGCTCAGGAAAATCTGTCTCTTCTTTAGCAATTTTAGGTTTATTACCAAAAAAGATTTCTAAAATTACAAGTGGTTCTATTGTATATGACGATATGGACTTAACGAAAATAGCTTCAAAAGTTTTTCAGCAGATAAGAGGAAACAAAATAGCTATGATTTTTCAAGAACCAATGAGTTCTTTAAATCCATCTATGACTTGTGGAAAACAGGTTGAAGAACTATTATTCCAGCATTCAAGACTGTCAAAAAATGAAGTTAAACAAGAAACCATTTCGCTTTTTGAAAAAGTAAAACTTCCTAATCCTGAGCGTATTTTAGAGTCCTATCCTCATGAAATTTCGGGAGGACAAAAACAACGTGTTATGATTGCCATGGCTATTGCCTGCAAGCCAGATATTTTAATAGCTGATGAGCCAACTACGGCATTGGATGTTACCGTACAAAAAGACATTATATGCCTGTTAAAAGAGTTACAAATGGAAACAAAAATGAGTATTATATTTATTACTCACGATTTGGCTTTGATTTCAGAAATTGCAGATCGAGTTATTGTTATGTATAAAGGTGAAATTGTTGAACACGGCGTAGTTGCAGCTATTTTTAAAAATCCGTTGCATAATTATACAAAGGCTTTAATAAATTCTCGTCCTTCTTTAGATACCAGACTAAAAACCTTACCAACCATTCAGGATTTTTTAAATGACAGTATTTCAACGGAAATTGTTTCATCCAAACAACGTAAAAAAAATCACGAGAAGCTTTATAGCAAACCTCCGTTACTAGAAGTTATTAATGTTGAAAAAGAATATATCACTAAATCAGGCTTGTTTATAAAATCAAAGTCATTTAAAGCGGTTAATAATGTCAGTTTCAAATTATACGAAGGCGAAACTTTAGGATTGGTTGGAGAATCTGGTTGTGGAAAATCAACTTTAGGGAATGCTATTCTTCAATTGGATAAAGCTACCGCTGGATCCATTTTATATAATGGGATAGATATTACTAAACTTTCTAAAACTGAAACTAGAACGCTTAGAAAAGACATTCAAATTATATTTCAAGACCCTTATTCATCATTGAATCCAAGAATACCTGTTGGTGAAGCTATAATGGAGCCTATGAAAGTACATAATCTTTATACTTCCGATACCGAAAGAAAAGAAAAAGTAATCGCTATTTTAAATCGTGTAGGTTTATCTGAAGATTATTTTAACCGCTTTCCTCATGAATTTTCTGGTGGACAACGCCAACGTATTGGAATTGCTAGAACCATTGCATTACAACCCAAGTTAATTGTTTGTGATGAATCGGTTTCAGCTTTAGATATATCCGTTCAAGCGCAAGTTTTAAACTTACTTAATGAACTTAAAACAGATTTTGGATTTACCTATATATTTATATCTCACGACTTGGCTGTGGTTAAATATATGTCTGACCAATTATTGGTTATGAATCAGGGTAAAATTGAAGAATTAGATGATGCTGATACCATCTATAATGCCCCGATAAAAGATTATACAAAAAAGCTAATCCATGCTATCCCCAAAGGATTATAGCATGAATATTTTTTTCATTAGATAAACTAAGCTTTTTAAAAATTGCAAATTCTCTTTTAAAGTTTCTTTGAATCTGCTTTCGTCATTTGTAGGTAGTTCAGGTAGATTTGTAGCAATACTCATAGGTTTTAAAGTTTATGGTAGATTTGGGGAAATCTATAATTATTTGGTTTTTTTGGGGACTGCTAATATAGAATATATATTCAAAATGTTCGTTGAAAAACATAAAAAATCGACAAAAAGCATAATTATTTAACATTTTATCGATTTTCATTCAGAATTAAGAAATTTCTATTAAACTAAATATCCATTTCTGGGATATCGCCTTCAATAATTAAAGTCCCTTCTGTTGCATTTTTAATATCATCTACAGAAACTCCTGGTGCGCGTTCTAATAATTTAAAACCTTGTTTTGTCACTTCAACAACTGCTAAATTGGTTACTATTCTTTTTACACAACCAACCCCTGTTAAGGGTAAACTACATTGTTTAAGTAATTTAGATTCTCCACGCTTGTTAGTGTGCATCATGGCAACAATTATATTTTCAGCACTAGCAACTAAATCCATTGCGCCTCCCATGCCTTTTACCATGCGCCCAGGAATTTTCCAATTGGCTATATCTCCATTTTCTGATACTTCCATAGCTCCTAATATGGTTAAATCAACATGCTTGCCTCTAATCATAGAAAAACTCATAGCTGAATCAAAAAAACTTGCTCCGGGCAATGCAGTAATGGTTTGTTTTCCAGCATTAATCACATCGGCATCTTCTTCACCTTCAAAAGGAAAAGGTCCCATGCCTAAAACTCCGTTTTCACTTTGAAATTCAACTTCTATATCGTTTCTAACATAATTAGCTACTAGCGTAGGAATACCAATTCCTAGGTTTACATAAAACCCATCTTGTACTTCTTTTGCAATACGCTTTGCTATACCGTTTTTGTCTAACATCTCATTAATTAATTTTTGTCATTCCCGCGAAGGCGGGAATCTTTTTAATTGAAACTTAATTTTTGATTGCACTTCGACTGCGCTCAGTGTGACAGCATTTATTATTTTTGAGTAAACCTACAAGGTTTATAAAACCTCGCAGGTTAATTGTAATTTAAACTTTCTGTCTTACAGTTCGTTGTTCAATTCGCTTTAAATACTTGTAACTTTTTAAGTTCTTTGTCTTACAGTTCGTTGTTCAATTCGTTTTTCGTAAACTTTACCTTGAAAAATGCGTTGTACAAATATCCCAGGAATATGAATTTGGTTTGGATCTAACTCACCTAGCGGAACCATTTTTTCAACCTCAGCTACTGTGATTTTTGCTGCACCACACATATTAGGATTAAAATTTCTTGCTGTTCCTTTAAACAGTAAATTCCCTGCCGCATCGCCTTTCCAAGCTTTTACAAATGCGAAATCGGCTTTAAATGCATGTTCTAAAACATACATTTTCCCATCAAACTCGCGGGTTTCTTTACCTTTTGCTACTTCAGTACCAAATCCAGCGGGTGTGTATATGGCAGGAAACCCAGCTTGTGCAGCTCTACAACGTTCTGCTAAAGTACCTTGAGGAATCAATTCAACATCTAATTCGCCAGAAAGCATTTGACGTTCAAACTCGTCATTTTCACCTACATAAGACGACACCATTTTCTTGATCTGTTTTTTTTGAAGTAGTAACCCCAATCCGAAATCATCAACACCTGCGTTGTTAGAAATACAAGTTAAACCACTTACTCCTAGTTTTACCAATTCTGCTATAGCATTTTCAGGAATGCCGCTAAGCCCAAAACCACCAAACATAAAAGTCATGTTACTAGAAACGCCCTTTAAAGCTTCTTGAACATCTGTTACTTTTTTATTAATCATTATTATTCAGTTTTTGCATTTGAACTTATTTTCAGTTTTTATATTTCCTAAAAAATGTCTGAAATTCATCCATATTTCATCACATTTTCGGTTAAAAACAAAAAAAGAAAATAAGTTCATTAAATTTACGAATAATTGAATGATAAGTCTAGATTTTTGAGAAATAAAAAACCGCTCCTTTCAGAACGGTTATATTAACTTTATAGAATTAAACTTTATACTCTATCCAAAGTCTAAATCTTCAGGTGTATCATCATCTGTATCATCATCTTCAGTTGTAGTTTCAGTATGTTTATTACAATCCACATTTATGGACAAATCCTCTGGAGCTTCAAATTCTTCCTTTGAAATGTTTAATGCTTCATCAGCATAACAACTCTTCATATATATCCCCCAAATAGGCAACGCCATAGCTGCGCCTTGACCGTAAGTAATGGAGGCAAAATGAGCTGCTCTATCTTCAGCACCAACCCAAACACCAGTAACTAAATTAGGCACCATCCCCATAAACCAACCATCACTTTGGTTTTGTGTAGTTCCTGTTTTTCCAGCAATAGGATTTGAAAGTTCATAAGGATAACCCGTTACAACCTCCTTGTATTCCGGTCTATTTTTAGCCCAACTGTGTTTTAATCTTGCTCCTGATCCAATTTGTGTAACACCTTCCATAAGTTTTACTGCTACATAAGCCGTTTCCTCGCTTATTACATCTCGTGTTTCAGGTTTAAATTGATACAAAATGGTTCCGTTTTTATCCTCTATACTTGTTACCATAACAGGTTTTGTATACACACCGTGATTAGCAAATGATGAATAGGCACCTACCATTTCGTAAACACTAATATCTGCTGTACCTAATGCTATTGCTGGCGTAGGAAGCATTTTAGATTCAATTCCTAATTTTTTTGCTAAATCTACAACCGTTTGTGGTCCAACTTTATCAATTAATTGAGCAGTAACCGTATTTACGGAATTAGCTAATGCATTTTTTAAAGTTCTAGTACCTCCGTAATCATTATCCCCATTAGAGTTTTTAGGACACCACTCTTCTGGATTTCCGTATTTATTAGCTTCAATACAAAATGGAACATCTGGAAATTGATCACAAGGCGAATAGTGCAATTGGTCAATAGCTGCTGTATAAACAAAAGGTTTGAATGTAGACCCAACTTGACGTTTACCTTGTTTTACCATATCGTATTGGAAGTGTCTATAATTGATGCCGCCCACCCAAGCTTTTACATGACCTGTTTGTGGATTCATAGACATCATCCCTGTTCTTAAAAACGACTTATAGTAACGTATAGAATCTATAGGTTTCATGATGGTATCCACCTCTGAAGCTATACCGTTCTTCCATTCAAAAACTGCCATTTTTGTAGCTTTTTCAAAAGATGCTTTTATCTCTTTATCTGATTTTTTTAAATCGTACTTCATGTGTCTCCAACGCTCTGATTGTTTCATTCCTCTTGTCATCAAAGCATCAATTTCATCCTTCTCTAATTCCAAAAATGGTGCAGTTGGATTTCTTTTAGGTGTATTCTGATTAAAAAATTCGGCTTGCAACCTTGGCATGTGTTGTTGCACAGCATTTTCAGCATAGGTTTGCATACGCGAATCTATGGTGGTGTATATTTTTAATCCATCATTATATAAATTCCATTTTGACCCGTCTAGTTTTGGATTTTTCTTTATCCAATCTTTCATAAAACCATCCAAATAGCCTCTAAAATAAGTAGCAATTCCTTCACGATGTGATTCTGGAGAAAAATCTAAATCTAATTCTGTTTTTTGAAGCGAATCTTTTATCACTTTATTTATATAACCATATTTCTCCATTTGGAATAACACAACATTTCGTCTGTTTTTCACGCCTACGGGGTTTCTACTTGGTATGGGGTTATAAAAAGAAGAATTTTTAAACATCCCTACTAACATGGCAGCTTCTTTCAAATCCAGATCTTTAGGTTCTTTATTAAAATATATTCTTGAAGCACTTCTAATCCCATCTCCATTATTGCCAAAATCATAGATATTAAAATATTGTGCTATGATTTCCTCTTTAGTATATTGACGCTCTAAACGTATGGCAATAATCCATTCTTTTATTTTCTGCGTTACTGTCTCTAATATATTTTTGGATCTGACTCCAACAAACAATTGTCTCGCTAATTGTTGAGAAATAGTACTTGCTCCGCCTCTTTTACCCAAGAAAAAGAAAGCTCTTAAAGTACCAATACCATCAATCCCAGAATGCTCATGAAAACGAGCATCTTCAGTAGCAACTAATGCATCTATTAAATATGGTGATAATTCATCATAACTAACTGGTGTTCTATTATCGTTCAAATAAAACTTACCTAATGTTTTTCCGTCTGAAGAAATAATTTCAGTTGCTAAATGTGTTTTTGGGTTTTCTAATTGTGTGTGATCTGGCATATCGCCAAGGAAGCCCCAAGATGCCAATAAAAAAATTAATAAAATGGTTAATATACCTCCTAAAAACACGATCCAAAACCAACGGATGTATTTTGAAAAATCTTGCACTGCTTTTTTTTCTTTCTTTGCTTTTGCCATGTACTGTAAATTAAAGAACACTTCGACTTTAGCCTGTCTTGAGCGAAGACGAAAGGCTCAGTGTGACAATTTATTATTTATTATTAGGGTTTTCAATTCTAAAACCTATATCAGTAATGCCTTCTAATTCTATAATGCCATTTACTTTCCCATTTTCTCTCATAGCATGCTGAATATTAACCGTATATTCTCCTGTTTCTTTAAAAACAAACGCTTCTTTATACCACAGTTTATTCTCTTTAATATCCATATGACCTTCGCCTAAAAGCTTTCCACTTGGTTCTGCCATTTTATATTCTAACGTATCTTTTATTGTTTTACCGTGTGGAAAAACTATTTCGACTATTAAGAATAAATTATTGTATTTGTAGGTGTTTGTATTTCTTAAATTAACAAATAAATTATAGGCATTTGTAGAATCTGGTGGATTTACTTTAAAGCTTACTATAGAATCTTTATGCCATAAATTAGGAATAGATTTATAATTATCATATACGCTATTAGAATCGCATGAAACTATTATAAGAGAAAACATTAAAAAAAATAACAGGATTCTATTTTTTAGCATTTTTACTGTTTTGCGGTTTTCTTTTAGGGTTCTTTCTTCGGTTATTCTGGTTCGGATTTTTATTAGGTGTTGCCCTTTTGTTTGACGCAGTATTCTTATTCCCTTGATTCCCTTTCCTTCTATTATTTCTACGTTTATTATTGCGTTTTGGACTATCGAAACGTGTTAAACTATCTTGACCTACAACGTTCTCAAACTCTGTTTTAGTATCTTCTACGAGGTCTGAAGCGTATTCTTCAAGGCTAGCAATTTTCTTCTTTTGCTTATTTAATTCAATAATTTCATTGGCTTGTGCTGTAGTAATCTTGTGCCAATTCATCCACTCACCTTCATAAGCATACCATAAATGTCCTTTAAAAATATCTGTTTTTTGGCATACTGCCGTACCTTTTTGAGTATAGAGTTTTGTGTCGGTTTTTGGGAAACTTTTTAAAGCATCAAGGTATGTGTCCAACTCGTAGTTTAGGCAGCATTTTAGTTTCCCACATTGACCTGCTAATTTTTGAGGATTTAATGATAATTGTTGGTAACGTGCTGCTGATGTACTTACCGAACGAAAATCTGTTAACCAAGTAGAGCAACATAATTCGCGTCCACAAGAACCAATACCACCAAGTCTTGCTGCTTCCTGACGAAACCCAACTTGTTTCATTTCAATACGCGTTCTGAATTCTCGAGCAAAGACTTTAATTAATTCACGGAAATCAACGCGTTCTTCAGCAGTATAATAGAATGTTGCTTTACTGGCATCGCCTTGAAATTCGATATCTGAAATTTTCATATGAAGTTTCAAATCGATTGCAAATTGGCGCGCCCTAACCTTCATAGGTTCTTCTTTATCGCGTGCCTTAGACCAAATATCAATATCTTTTTGACTTGCTTTTCGGTAAATTTTTAGAGCTTCCTCAGTGTTTTCTGGGATATTTTTACGTTTCATTTGAACACGCACCAATTCCCCCGTAAGGGTAACCATACCAATATCGTGACCTGCTTTAGCTTGTGTAGCAACAATATCGCCAATACTTAATGTTAAGTTTTCTGTGTTATTGTAGTACTCTTTTCTGCCATTTTTATACCGAACCTCAACCCAATTAAAGGGTTTTTCTCCGTTTGGAAGAGACATGTTTGCCAACCAATCAAAAACGGTTAACTTATTACAACTATCTGTACCACAAGTACCATTATTTTTGCAACCCTTTGGAGAGCCGTCTTTAGTTGAGCAACTTGCGCAAGCCATATGTTATATATATTGATTCCGATTAGAACTAAGAGTCTATCAGAAGATGGTTCGTATCTATTTTTGAATCTCGTTTTTACAAAAACTTAATTTGTAAAGACTTGATAATGAAATTTTAAAAAAGCTTTTTTGAAAATATTTTTTGAAAAATCTGCATCTCGATGTAAATATAAGATTATTCTAAAGATTAAAAAGAAAGATTTTAATTAAACTCAACTTCGTAATTAAGCTTATTAGACGTTGTACTAAGATGTTTTTTGGATTTGAAAATGTTTGAAAAAAGCAATTTACTCCAACCTATTTTTTTGCTAAAGGCATTAAAACTTTCTTCTTTCCAATTAAAACCTTCTTTCCAAAAACTAATTGGAGACACATAGCAAAAGGTGTAGTCAAATATAAAACTAGCCTCATTATTGTTTGCCAATTTTGAAATAGAATTAGGAGCTAAGAGCGTAATATTATTTGTTTTACAATTATTTGATATCACTTTTATTATTCTAGAATAATCATCTTTTAAACTGGAAATATCAAAATTATTATACTCGGTGTTTCCAATTTTTTGAATGGGGCGAATTTGAAGAATATCAAAACTGCGGCCATCAAAATGATTGAAAAAATCTTCTAACTCATGAAAATTATCTTTATTGAAAGTGTAATTTATACGAACCTTAAAATCATAGGATTGTTTTAGTTTTTTAAAAGCGTTGAAGGCCTTATGGAATTTTTCGTAATCTGCTTTTTGCATAAAATTCTCATAAGATGCTTTAGTAACCCCATGAAGCGAAATGGTAAATTCATTTAACCCTGCTTTTAAAAGGGCTTCAATTTTTTCTTCGGTAAGTAAATTAGCATTTGTAGTAAGCGAGATATATGGTACGTTATATTTTTTACCTAAAGCAATTAATTCTGGTAGTTTTTTATATAAAGTGGGCTCTGTTCCGCAACCCACTTGAAGTTTTAAAGCGCGGTTAAAAACGGTTTCGGCAACGCGTTCAATCTCATCATCTTTAAACTGTCCTTTTAATTTCTTAACGTATTCTTCATCTGTGAAATAACACATTTTACAACGCAAATTGCAGGCTAAAACAGGATCTAAATTCACAGCTAAATACCTTCTATTCATCTTATGCAAAAGATATAAACCCAGAAATTTTATTCTGTGATTTTTTATCTTTCTATTAAGTTGTAAAAGTTTATATATATTCATTAAAGCCTTTTTGCGAAGGTATTAAAAGTTATGATGCAATGTTAATAAACATAAACACTAATGATTTGCTATAATTGTTTTACTGAAATGATTTTAACAGGACAAGCCTTGGCTGCATTTTCGCAGGTTTCAAAAATTAAATCGTCATTAGATTTTAGGGTGAAAAATCCTTTTTTATCATGAGCATGCAACAATACTGATTTACCGTCTTTTTTCGCCATTTGAAACTGACTTGGAGCTAATTCTACACAGTAGTTACAGCCAATACATTTATTACGTTGTAATGTTATAATTACCATTAAGCTTCAACTTTATTTTTCACAATTTTATAAAGCTTGTCTGATTGACGAATTCTGAATGGTAATTTCATAGTAACCATATCTCCTTTCCCACCTACCTTCAACTCTTGGTCATTTACTAATAATTCATTAACCACTAATTCTTGTGCTCCTGTTGTTGGTCCTGTTATTAAAATAGTATCGCCAAGGTTAATATTATAAGCCTCAATTTTAAATTCTCCGACTTTTGCTTTAGGAAAAAAATGAGTGCCTTTACCAATATAAACTTTCTTTTGTGTAGCGTGAGAGCCTGAGCCTTTACTCCATTCTCCTAGTTTTTGCCCTAGATAATAGCCGCTCCAAAAACCTCGGTTGTATACCGTTTCTAAGGTTTGCATCCATGTGATGACTTCTTCCTTACTATAACTTCCATTTTCAATACTATCAATAGCTTCACGATAACATTTAATAACTTTAGCCACATATTCTGGTGCTCTTCCTCTCCCTTCAATTTTCAAAACTTTGATACCTGAATCTACAACTTCATCTAAAAAATCAATAGTACATAAATCTTTAGGAGACATAATATACTCATTATCCAATTCCATTTCAAAACCAGTTTCTTGATCTGTGACTGTATATTTTTTTCTGCAATTTTGTTTACAGGCACCTCTGTTGGCTGATGCGTTTTGAGAATGTAAACTCATATAACATTTACCAGAAACGGCCATACATAATGCCCCATGACCAAATATTTCAATTTCAACAAGTTTTCCTGACGGTCCTTTTATTTGTTCTTTTTCAATCTGTTCTGTTATCTTTTTAACCTGACGCAAACTTAACTCACGACTTAGAACCATAGTATCAGCAAATAGGGCATAAAACTTAACAGTTTCAATGTTTGTGACATTAATTTGAGTTGAAATATGCACTTCCATTCCCAATTCTCTTGCCATAGCAATTACCGCTTGATCCATAGCAATTACAGCTGTTATGTTTGCCTCTTTAGCTTTGCGAAGTAATGTTTTTACGAGAGATAAATCATGATCGTAAATAATTGTATTTAGTGTTAAGTAACTCCTTACGCTTTTTGACTTACAACGTCTTGAAATTTCTGGCAAATCATCTAAAGTGAAATTTATAGAAGCCCTTGCACGCATGTTTAACTGTTCCACCCCGAAATAAATAGAGTCTGCACCATTATCTAAAGCGGCTTGAAGTGATTCAAAATTGCCAGCAGGCGCCATTAATTCTATCTTTTGCATAATTCCTACTTTATATTTTATCGCCTTTTAAGGTGTCAAAAATGTTCCTTAAATCCTTTTTAAAAGGCAAATACGGTGCACGACCTTTTTTGAAAATATCGTTGCTATTCCCTTGTCCTTTTCTAAGTTCTTTTTGTTCTTCAAAAGGTAAGGCGTGTATGTCTTTACATGTTGTAGAACAGCAATTATTCATTTCAACTTTACACTTTTCACATTGAATAAATAATAAGTGGCAAGCATCATTTGCACAATTGGTATGAACGTCAAAAGGTGCTCCACATTGATGACATTGCGCAATCACATCGTCACTTATTTTTTCAGCTCTGCGCTCATCAAAAACAAAATTCTTTCCTAAAAACTTATTCTCTAAGTCTTGGTCTTTTACTTGCCTTGTATATTCTATAATACCACCTTCTAGCTGATATATATTTTTAAACCCTTTATGCTTAAAGTAAGCACTCGCTTTTTCACAACGGATACCGCCTGTACAATACATAACCAAGTTTTTATCCTCTTTGTGGTCTTTTAAATCGTTTTCAATAATATCTAAAGACTCTCTAAACGTATCAACATCTGGGGTTACGGCGTTTTTAAAATGTCCTATTTCACTTTCGTAATGGTTACGCATATCCACCAAAATGGTTTTTTCCTCTTCAATAAGTGCATTAAATTTTTCTGCACCAACATGAACCCCTTTATTGGTCACATCAAAAGTGTCATCATTTAAGCCATCAGCAACAATTTTGTGTCGCACTTTTACTTTCAATTTTAAGAAAGACATATTATCCTGCTCTACAGCAATGTTTAAACGAATGTCTTTTAGAAAATCAATAGTATCTAAATGCGTTTTAAAGGCATTAAATCGATCGGCTGGTAATGAAAGTTGACCATTAATCCCTTCGGTAGCCACATAAATACGTCCTAAAACGTCTAATGTGTTCCAAACTATAAATAACTGGTCTCTAAATTCTTGAGGATTACTAATTTTCGCATACTGATAAAAAGAAAGTGTCAATCGATCTTTTCCTGCTTTCTCGATTAACTCAACCCTTTCTTTTGCGCTTAAGGTATTGTACAGTTGCATGCTATACTAAATTTTAAGGTTAAAGAATAATTTAAAGTACAAAGGTACAATTTCTAAATAATTAAGGTAATTCAAAATTTAAATATTTGGGCGCTACCACAAGGGTCGGGCTATCCGCTACAAGTCCTCGCTGCGCTGTGGGCTTTCCACTACTATCCCTAGCGCGGGTGTCCGCTAAAGTCATCTTTAAAAACGAGTTACGGGTTCACCTAAATATATTTATTTGGCCCTAGTTTAACATTGGTATGACTTTGGAACTATTTATTTTTAAAGGACTTTGGATGATTGAAACGCAAAACAAATTATCCAAAAGCATAAATATCAAGCGTTCAAGTACTATATCAACACTCTTTTAAACTAGAACCATTTATTTTAATATGACACACCCCTTAGTCCCCTCTTTTTAGAGGGGAAACTCATAATCTAAATTTTTAAAAGTTACAGTTTCCCTCCTAACAAGTAGGGATTAAGGGAGATGTTAACACCAATATTCAGACTCCAAATCCCACCAATAAAAAAAGCACCTAAATAAAAATTTAGATGCTTTAGTTGAGTTTAGAGTTAGTCTTAGTCAAAAACTCATTTTAGTAAATTTGATAGCAATATTTTTCCTCTTTATTAACTAGATGCAAAATGTGCAAAAAGGTTGCGTCATAAAATTGTATTGTGAAAAAAGATGTGGTATTTTAGCATACAATATTCAGAAAAAACAAAAAGAAATGAGCAGCGACAAAGAAAAAGAAGCAAAATTAAAAGCACTACAACTTACATTAGACAAACTAGATAAAGCCTACGGAAAAGGTACCGTAATGAAAATGAGCGATTCGGCAATAGTAGATGTCGAAGCCATTCCTTCAGGTTCTTTAGGTTTAGATATTGCTTTAGGTGTAGGTGGTTATCCTCGGGGTCGTGTCATTGAAATTTATGGCCCAGAATCTTCTGGTAAAACAACATTAACATTACACGCTATTGCTGAAGCACAAAAAGCTGGAGGCATTGCTGCCTTTATTGATGCAGAACATGCTTTTGATCGTTTTTACGCTGAAAATTTAGGTATTGATATAGACAATTTAATTATTTCTCAACCTGATAATGGGGAACAAGCCTTAGAAATTGCTGATAATTTAATCCGTTCTGGCGCTATCGATATTGTAGTCATCGATTCAGTGGCAGCATTAACGCCTAAAAGTGAAATTGAAGGCGAAATGGGCGACTCTAAAATGGGGCTTCACGCACGTTTAATGTCTCAAGCTTTAAGAAAATTAACAGCATCTATTAGTAAAACCAATTGTACCGTAATTTTTATTAATCAATTACGTGAAAAAATTGGTGTTATGTTTGGCAACCCAGAAACTACTACCGGTGGTAATGCTCTAAAATTCTATGCTTCCGTTAGGTTGGATATTAGGCGTTCTACTCAAATTAAAGATACCGAAGGAGCCGTTCAAGGTAATAAAACCAGAGTTAAAGTTGTAAAAAATAAAGTGGCTCCACCATTTAGACTTGCAGAGTTTGATATTATGTATGGACAAGGCATTTCTAAAGTTGGAGAAATTTTAGATATCGCAGTCGACCTAGAAATTGTTAAGAAAAGCGGTTCTTGGTTTAGTTATGATGAAACCAAACTGGGGCAAGGACGAGATGCCGTTAAAGCATTAATAAAAGACAATCCTGAACTGATGGACGAACTTGAAGCCAAGGTTAGAAAAGCAGTAGCAGAAAAATAATACCAAATAAAAATGATTGGTTATCAATCATTTTGAAATTTATTTCGTATAATTAAAAAAACCCGTTAACTCGGGATTTTTTATTATATGCCCTTTTTGTTTCAGGTTTATTATCAAAAAAACACGTTTTTAACGCAACCTTTTCATAGCCTTTGCATCTATATAATGCAAACATGTATATAACCCCAAATTTTATTTGCTATGAAAAAATTATTAGTTATTTGTTTAACACTTATACTTTACGCATCTTGTAGTATTGATGACGATAGTACAAGTTTTAGTTTTGAAGTTTTACCTGTTGAGAGTGTAGATATCCCTGACGAATTTGAATTAGGAGAAACCTATCCAATCACAGTATCTTATTTAAGACCTTCAACCTGTCATGGTTTTAAAGAGTTTTATTATTTAAAAGAAAATAATGAACGAACCGTTGCTCCAATAACTTATGTTTTTGATAACAACGACTGTGAAACTCTTGAAGACAACTTGGTAGAAGCCACTTTTAACTTTATAGTTACTAGCAATGGCTCGTATATTTTTAAGTTTTGGCAAGGAGAAGATACTGATGGGGAATCTCAATATTTGATCATAGAAGTACCTGTTATTGAGTAATAAGTATTAATTAATACATGTTTAAATTGAGTTTAAAGCAACTCATAGAAAATTGTAAAATTGATGATACTAAAGCACAAGGCGAATTATACAAACTCTTTTCGGGTAAGCTATTCGCAATTTGCTTAAAGTATTCACGGAACTATGCCGAAGCTGAAGATAATTTGCAAGACGCATTTTTAACAATTTTTAAAAAAATTGAACAGTATAAAAATAAAGGTTCTTTTGAAGGTTGGATAAAACGTATTACAGTAAACACCGTATTACAGCGTTACCGAAAAGAAAAAGTTTTTGATATAATAAATGAAAATACTATTGAAGACGTTGAATTGGAAGTTGATGACGACACAGTCTCCATTGATTATCTTTTAAAAATAATTCAAGAATTGCCCGATAGATACAGATTGGTTTTTAACTTGTATGTACTTGATGGCTATTCTCATAAAAACATAGCAGACATGCTAGAAATTAACATAGGAACTTCAAAATCTAATTTATCAAGAGCTAGACTAATTTTGAAACAAACTATTGAAGAATATAAAACAAGGCAGCGTTCGCAAACATTATAAATGAGTGACAAGAAACATATAGACAGACTATTTCAAGAAGGCTTTAAAGATTTTGAAGCGGTTCCTAGTGATGCTGTTTGGAAAAATATAGAATCTAAACTAAACAAGAAAAAGAAAAAACGTCGTGTCATTCCAATATGGTGGCGTTATGCTGGTGTTGCGGCTTTATTACTACTTCTTTTAACTGTTGGTGGCATCTATTTTAATAATTCAGATGAAGGTTCAACCAATCAAGTTGTTGATACTGAAAACACAAGTTCTGAAAAAACTAACATTAAAAGTAACAATCCTTTAAATGATGCTACTGAAACTAATATAATGGTTTCTGATAATAATCAAGACGGTTTAAACGAATCTTTAAATTCACAATCTGAAATAAAAACAAATAAGATAAGTCCATCAAAAGAAACTACAATTGCTGAAACTTCTGCTTCAAAAAATCAAAATGAAAGTAAAACACAGTTGGTTTCATCTGATAAATTAAAAATCAAAAAACTAGTTAGTCCGAGTAATACTAATGCTATTGCCAATTCATCTGAAGAAAAAAACAAAACTGAAAATATTCAAAATGAATTAGAAAATAAGGCTAGTGTTGCTAATACTTCTGAAAACCATAATAATAATATTGAGTCTAAAAATGAAGTGCCATTAGTAAACAAAGAAAAAGCTAAAGCACTTATTTCAGAGGTTTCAAAAGATAATACTGCTATTGCTAATGTAAATACTGAAACGGTAGAGGAAACAAAACCCGATGAAAACTCAGAAGAAAACAAACTATCTATAGAAGACGCTTTAAGTAACGCCAAAGATGTTATTGAAGAGAGCAACAAACTAAATAATAGATGGAGTATTACTCCAAATGCTGCTCCAGTTTATTTTAATACTTTGGGAGGAGAAGGTTCATCAATAGACCCACAATTCAACAATAATTCTAAATCTGGTGAGGTTAATATGAGCTATGGTATTTCTGCAAGTTATGCTTTAAACAAAAAATTAAGTGTTCGCTCTGGTATTAATAGAGTTAATTTAGGCTATAACACCAATGATGTTGTGGTTTTTCAATCTGCTGGCTTAAGGTCTAGTAGTAGCGCTTTACAAAATATTAATGCAATCTCTAATAGTGCTGATGCTGTTTCTCTTATTAGTACAGAAACTTTAGATGCTTCAAATGCTCCTGAATCTATAGTATCTTCTAATGCTTCAATAAATCAAGCTTTGGGTTATATTGAAATTCCTTTAGAAATTCAATACACCCTTTCTGATAAAAAATTTGGAGTAAACCTTATTGGTGGTTTTAGTTCTTTCTTTTTAAATAATAACGAAATATTTTCGGAAGAAGAAAATGGGACTAGAACCTTGCTTGGTGAGGCTAGTAATATAAATAAAATGAGTTATAGTGCTAATTTTGGGTTGGGTTTAAACTATAAAGTTTCTAAACGATTCGATTTAAATTTAGAGCCAATCTTTAAATATCAATTTAACACATTCGATAATACGTCTGGGAATTTTACACCATTTTTTATAGGTGTTTATACCGGATTCGCTATAAAGTTCTAGGTTTTTGGTTAGATCTAGATATGGGTTTTCATTTAAGCTCGAAAGCTCATATCGAAAAAGAAGCTGCTCGTCCCCTCGGGCAGTTTTTTTATTTTTTAAATTGTTGAAGTTGTTTTAAAATTATTTGCTTAGACTTTTCATTTAAAGTCTTGGTATCTGCAACAGCTAAACCTTCAGTAGATAAAAATTTATGCATTTTTACACGCATTTTTCCTGGGCTTCCACTAAAAAAAGTATAAGAAAAGCGTTTTTTATTATCTGCAAAAGTTAGTGGAACTATAGGGATTTGATGATTTATGGCTAATCTGAATGCACCATCTTTAAATTCATCTAACACAATATGTTCTTCAGGAACGCCACCTTCAGGAAAAATACAAATACTAACTCCAGACTTTAGCCTACGTTGGGCTCTTAAAAATACGGCTTGCCTGCTTTTAGAAGAACTTCTATCTACCAAAATACAAGTGCGTTTATAAAAAAAACCAAAAAGTGGAATTTTTGCTAATTCAGCTTTACCAACAAAAACAAACGGGTTTTTAACAGCAACAAGCATCAGCATAATATCTGCCATAGACGTATGGTTGGCAACAAACAGGTAGCTTTTATCTTTTTCTGGAGTTTGCTCGCGGTCTATTTTATAGACAAAACCCATACCTATTAAAATAAATTTAGCCCATATTCTAGCAATTTTAAAAAAGAATGAATACCAAGATTCCTTAGAAATAGAAATTAAAAGTATAGGAAAAAGTATAAGTATTGGAAGCGTTACAAGTATATAAAACCAAATGCGGTATAATACCCAGAATATGTATTTAAAAACCATCATGAAGTTCAAAAATACATAATTGTATTGAGCTATTTTATTAAAACGTTTACCTTTGCTCGAATAAGAAAAATTGAGTTTAATTTTAATGAGATTTCCGTCTTCGCGGGAATTGAAAATATGGCAAGAATACTAACAGGCATACAAAGTACAGGAACACCACATTTAGGAAACATTTTAGGCGCTATTATTCCAGCAATAAAAATGGCTGAAAACCCTAAAAACGATTCCTATTTATTTATAGCAAATTTGCATACTTTAACGCAAATAAAAGATGCAAAAACCTTGCGTGAAAACACATATTCTACCGCTGCCACATGGTTAGCTTTTGGATTGGATATTGAAAAAACAGTGTTTTACAGACAAAGTGATGTCCCACAAGTAACGGAACTGTCTTGGTATTTAAGCTGTTTTTTTCCTTATCAACGTTTAACCTTAGCACATAGTTTTAAAGATAAAGCCGATAGATTAGAAGATGTAAACTCTGGGTTATTTGCTTACCCAATGCTTATGGCAGCTGATATTTTATTGTACGATGCAGAAATAATTCCTGTTGGAAAAGATCAAGAACAACATATTGAAATGACACGCGATGTCGCTTCTCGTTTTCATGCTAAAGTTGGTGAAACTTTTGTTTTGCCTAAGGCTGAAGTGCAAAAAGACACCAAACTTATTCCTGGTACTGATGGCGAAAAAATGAGCAAGAGTAGAAATAACATCATCAATATATTTTTAGATGACAAAAAACTACGCAAGCAAATTATGGGCATTCAAACCGATAGTACACCACTTGAAAAACCAAAAGATTGGTTTAATTGTAATTGTTTTGCAATTTATAGTTTGTTAGCATCAGAAGCACAAATAGCCACTATGAAAGCCAACTACGCTAATGGTAATTATGGTTACGGACATGCGAAACAAGCGTTGTTTGAATTGATTGTTGAAAAATTTGCCGAACCTCGTGAACGTTATAATTACTACATGAATAACCTTAGCGAAATTGATAAAGCACTTGCAGTTGGAGCAGAAAAGGCTAAATTGGTTGCTAATGATGTTTTGAAACGGGTTAGGAAGAAGGTTGGGTATTAATGAATTAATAATGGTATCTGCATTGGATAATTGTAAGTACCTGCTCTCCTTTATTTCCTTCTACTTTATAAACAAGCCTATGCTCATGTGTAATTCTTCTAGACCAATAGCCACTTAAATTTTCTCTTAAAGGCTCAGGAATTCCGATTCCATCAAATGGAGTTCTTTGCGTATTTTTAATTAATCTAGTTAGTTTATTAAATATCTTTTTATCTGTATTTTGCCAATAACAAAAATCCTCAAAAGCATTACTTGAGAAATAAACATCCATTAAATTTCAACTTTTTTCAAATCATTTTTTTCAACTTCAGCTAGAGATTCTTGTAATCTTTTTCTATTAGCCTCAGTAGCAGTCAAATAATTGGTTTCTATTAAAGAATTGTACTCACTCAAAGGCATTATCACAACTGCCTCATCATTTTCAGAGTTTCTAGGAATTAATAAGGTTTCACAAGATTTAGAAACTAAATCTAGAAAATATTTCATCCTATTTCTTAACGATGTAGATGTTATTGTTTTCATTTTATAAACTTTTAGTTGTCATGTGCAATAAGCACACCAAATGTACATTATTATGTACGTTTTTGATTAATAATGCTATATTATTAATTTATCAAGTTATAATAGAATAATAGTTAAAACTGATACTGGCTTTCTAAATAATCTCAAACAACTTCCCAGGCAAAGGTCTAATTACACCCTTTAATTCCATATTCAAAAGTGTTCCAGAAACCTTAAAAATTGGCATCTCACAATTTAAAGCTATCATATCCAGTTGCTGTTTTTCATTGTCTTTTAAGTAGTTATAAATCACTTTCTCAGTAGCGTCCAACTCAACAAATAACTGTTTTTGTATGGCTGGTTTTTTATTACTTTCCAATTCCCAATTCAGAATATAAGGCACATCCAAAGGCGTGGTAAGCATATATGCTCTTTGATGTTTAATTAAATTATTGCATCCAACACTTTGGCCATCAGTTGTTCTTCCAGGTACGGCAAACACATCTCGGTTATACGATCCAGCAATATCTGCAGTTACTAAACTTCCTCCTTTTTCAGCAGATTCTATAACAATAGTCGCTTCACTTAAACCCGCAATGATTCTATTTCGTTTTAAAAAATTTTGTTTATCAAATTTATCAGTACTCCAAAAATCTGATAAAAAACCGCCATTTTTCTCTATGTCAACCATATATTTTTTATGCACTTTAGGGTAAATTTGGTCTAATCCATGAGCTAAACACCCTATGGTTTGCAAATTGTGTTTCATGGCTGCCTTGTGCGCTGTAATATCTGTACCGTAAGCAAATCCTGAAACAATTATGGGATTATATGGTGCCAGTTGTTCAACTAAATCTTCACAAAACGCTATACCACTTGTCGTAATCTTTCTTGCACCAACAATACTGATAATGTGCTGTTTATCTAAATCTATTTGCCCTGTTTGAAACAATAAAATGGGACCATCAATACAATGTTTTAGCTTTTCAGGGTAGTCATTATCTTTAAAATAAGAAACCTTAATGTCATTATTTTTAATAAACTCAATTTCCTTTTCCGCTTCTTTTAAATGATGTGTTTTAAACAAATCGCTTACTGTTACACTGCCTATTCCATCAATTTTCAACAGATTTTGTTTCTTTTCTTTTAAAACAGCTTCCGCAGAACCACAGTTGGTAATGAGTCGTTTTGCAGTAATATCACCAATATTCGGTACATGTTGAAGCGTTAACGTGTAAAGCAAATCGTTTTCTGTCATGCTATCTTGTTGATTTATATGCAACATTTGATAATTAAATTGGTACTGCAATAAAAGAATTTTTATATTGTTAATAAAAAGTTAGGCCTAAATTTTATTAGAAAGCACATTTTTTTAACTTTGTTTTTATGCAATTAGAAACCTACATAAGCGATTTACTATATAGATATGAGTGTGTTACCATCCCAGAATTTGGTGCATTTTTAACACAACGCGTATCAGCAACTATTGATGATGCTTCAAATAGCTTTCATGCTCCAAAAAAAGTAGTATCATTTAATGAGCAAATTCAGAAGAATGATGGTTTGCTTGCGCATTATATTGCCGATGTAGAAAAAATATCTTTTGAGGTTGCTAATAAAAAAATTACAAAACGAGTTAAGCTTCTAAAATCTTACTTAACACAAGGCGAAACCCTTACTTTCAAAAATATTGGTGAGATTGTTTTTAATAATGAAGGCAAAATTTTATTTGAGCCTAGGTATCATTTAAATTATTTAACCGATTCTTTTGGACTATCACAATTTGTGTCGCCAACGGTCAATCGTGAGGTTTACAAAGAAACCGCTAAAACTATTGAAAAAGTTATTCCAATTGCTGTAACACCAGAAAAGCGTCAATCTAAACCCTATTTAAAATATGCTGCAGTCGCGTTAATTGCCTTAACATTGGGTGGTTTTGGTGCTTCTAAATATTATGTAAATCAAATTGAAACGCATAATCAACTAGCCCAAGAACAAGCAACACAAGCCTTAGACACTAAAATACAACAAGCCACTTTTAATTTGAATCCATTTCCTGCAATCACTTTGAATGTGACTAAGCAAACTGGTAATTATCATATTGTTGCTGGTGCTTTTAGAGTTGAAGAAAACTGTGAAAGAAAAGTGAAGCAGTTAAAATCTGATGGATTTAGTGCTCGGAAAATTGGCGCCAATAAATATGGCCTACATCAAGTAGTTTACGCGAGTTACGAAGGCAGACTTGATGCTTTAAAAGCTTTACGAAACATTAAAAAAACGCATAATAAGGATGCTTGGTTGCTTGTTAAAAAGCTAGATTAGTTAACACACATTTCACTCACCTATTACTGTATTAATACTTAATACCAACTTGCTTATAAAATATCGCAAGTCGCCTCGTTCTATTTGAATATAAATGCCTTGTTCATAAATTCCGTACTGGGCTATGCAATTTAATCACAGCGTTTTTACATTCAAAAATAACTTTGTCTTTAATGCTACATTTTATAAGCAAATTGGTATAACTTTGCCACCTCATAAAAATCCGCGATGAAGGCAAAAACACCAGAACAATCTAAAACTACCATGACAGATATGGTTTTACCAAGTGAAACCAATCCATTAAATAACTTATTTGGTGGCGAATTATTAGCACGTATGGATCGTGCTGCAAGTATTGCTGCTAGGCGACATTCCAGACGTATTGTAGTAACTGCTTCTGTAAACCATGTGGCGTTTAATAGAGCGGTGCCTTTAGGAAGTGTTGTAACTGTAGAAGCAAAGGTGTCTCGCGCTTTTAATACCTCTATGGAAATTTATATTGATGTGTGGATGGAAGACAGAGAATCTGGTGCCAGAACCAAAGCCAACGAAGCCATTTACACCTTTGTTGCAGTTGATGAAACTGGGCGACCTGTAAAAGTGCCCGAAGTATCTCCAGAAACGGACCTTGAAATAGCGCGTTTTGATGCCGCTTTACGTAGAAAACAATTGAGTCTTTTACTAGCCGGAAAAATAAAACCTAGTGAAGCTACGGAGTTAAAGGCCTTATTTGATTAATGTAATAATTTGGGCGTTACTTTTTACCTGCCAGGTTTTAAATACCTTGCAGGATAGCAAAAAGTCGGGCTTTATTCGTTGGTTTCAATTTTAAATTATTGAACTCATGAATATAAATATTTCATTACTCGCCCTCCTTTGATCAGGGAGCTCAAACATTTAGCCTGCGATGAGCGTAGTCTAACCGCTCAATCTCTAACGCAAAAAAAAAGACCCTTCAGGTTTTAAAAACCTGAAGGGTCTGAAAATAAATTCGTTAATCAGAATTCCACTCTTTTTTGTTCAATTTATATTTTGAAAAGTATTCCTCAATTCATTTTAACAAAACGTTTGTGAATATCACTCCTATAATCCTCAAGGGGATAATCCATAAATTAAAAGTAGAAAATTTCATTAATGAGATCCTGAAACAGGTTCAGGATGACACTTCGTGTCACATTTTATAAATCCAACTAGCAGGATTTTCAGTGGCAGTTCCTTTAGACAAGGTAAAGCTTAATATGGTTTCTCCATTTGAAGGATTTGTAAAAACCTCACCTATAACCTGTTTCGTTTTTACTTTATCGCCCTTTTTCACATACACTTGAGATAGATTTCTGTATAGCGTTAAGTAATTCCCGTGTCGAATCATCACTATAGGGTTTACATTTTTCATTTTAAGAATCTCACTCACTTCACCATCAAAAACTGCTCTAGCTTTTGCACCTTTTTCTGTAGCAATACGTACACCGTTACTTTTTATAGTTAACGATCTATCAATAGGATGCGGTTGTGTTCCATAACCTAAGCGCACAAAACCTTTCTCAACAGGCCAAGGCAACTTCCCTTTGTTAGAAATAAAGTTAGATGCTAAAACCTCTTCCTCCGCAGTTAAAGCAAATGTTTTGGAGCTTGTTGCCTTTCCTGCTTTTTTATTTGACTTTGCAATAGCCGCTTTAATAATTCTGTCTATTTCTCTATCAATTTTATCGGCTTCTTGTTGTTTTTGTTTTATTTGAGATGCATATCTAGACAAGTTCTTTTTAATAGAAGCCATTATCGTTTTATGTTGCTTACGCTCCTTCTCTAGTGCATTTTGAACCACTCTGTTTTCAGCAATAAGTTTCTTTTTATCTTCTTGCTGTTTTAACAAACTTGTATTGGTGTCTTGTAATTCTAGAGTTTTAGACTTTATAATCTCGCCTTGTTGCTTCTGATGGTCTGAATATTGTTTAATATACTGCAAGCGCTTATAAGCTTGCTTAAAGTCGTTTGAAGACAGCAAAAACATAATTCTACTTTGCTGGTTTTTGCTTTTATAAGACTTCACTATCATAGCCGCATAATCTTCTTTTAGCTGCTTTAATTCGTCTCTTAAACTTGAAATTTTATTTTGATTAGAACTAATTTCTCGGGTTAGTAAATTAGCTTGCTGATTAGTAACTTTTATTAAATTAGATAGTACGCTAATTTTATAATTAAAATCTTCAATTAAAGATAATTCAGATTTTGCCTTGGATTTATTTTCTGATCGTAGTTCGTTAATCTTCTGGATTTCTCTACGTAATTCTTGTCGGCGTGATTCCAGTTGTTTTTGTTTATCACTTTGAGAAAAACCTAAGCTTGTAGATAGTAAAAACCCTAGAATAAAAACAATCTTATATGTATGCTTACTAACGTTCATTTAAAGCTCTATTTCTTTAAATCCTGAAGGTATTTTAAATGGGAAACGCAAGTCTTGGTTTAAAGACACATTTTTCATCTCTAATTCTACAGTCATTTCTTCACTAGCTTCAACAGCAATCACTTTAATACGTTCTGGTATAATTTGTTTTTCAACATCTTGATAGGATAAATAATCAATTTGAAGATGTTTAAACTCTTTTGGTTGCGAAATTTGTTGCGATTTTACTTTAAAGTTTGAAGGATTCAATAAAAAGAATATTTCAAATAAATCGCGCTGCTGTTTGGGCTGTACTATATATGCGTCATGATCTGCGGAAGCTATGTACGCGCCTTCCTTTAAATTAAATAACGTCTCTCCTAACAATAAATTTTGTACTTTTTCAAAATCTAATTCAGTTCCTAATAAATCACTTAAATATTTATAATCCCCATCAAAATAAGTGTTATCTAACTTATTATAGAAACTCACTTTTTCAGGAGTAACTAACGCCCTAATTACCGAGAATGTTGCGTTTATCCATAGTGCTTCATCCTTTTTAGCTCTAAAGGTAACGGAATGGGTTTGAGATTTACCTTTTTGGGTATAGGTGATTTTAAGTCTCGCTTGCAAGGTTTTAAAATCGGCAGCTTGTTTTGCATTTTCTTTTACTAATTGTTTAGTAGACAGATTATAATTTGCGTCGCCATTACTAATTGTTTTTGCAGATTTGCAATTAAACAACATAATAACAAATAAGCCTAAGATAATTTTTGAGGTTAAATACTCAAAGCCAATAGTTTTTGAGATTTTTAACGCTTTCTTTTTCCTTTTTTCTTCGTTAAAATTTGCAACCGTAACTAGGGCTATGCTTGAAAATTTATGCCTTGATAAAAGGAAAAATAAATTTCTTAGATTCTTTAAAAAACTATTAGCTTTGGGTGTATGCATCAATTTGGGGGTTGTAATTGTTTTGCCTTATCACTAAACGTTTTTGCCTTGGTTGTATTGTTTAGCAAGGTATAGGCTTTACTTAACTGGTTATAAAAATCAGCTTCCATTTTGGTGTCCTCAATAATATAATCCAACCCAGTTTCAAGAGATTCAAGAGCTTCTTTTGGCTGATTTAGTTCATTTAAAGCCACACCATTTATTAAGTAAAGTAATGCCTGAGAAGGATATGTCTCCAGAGCATCACCACTCTTTTCTTTAGCCAAATCAAACTTTTTTAAATCAATATACAGAAGCATTACATTTCGCAAAACTTCAAAATTATTAGATTCTAACTTTAATGCAACTTCAAAGTTTTCTAGAGCCTTTTCTTTGTTATTTTTTGCCAAATAATATTGCCCTAGTTCAATAACTGTTTTGCTGTTATTGGTATCGCTTACCATGGCAGTCGCTTCAATCAAATCTGTTTCGTATTCAGGGTTTTCTTTAACGAACTTTACAAAATCTGTAAGTACTTTTAATTTAGCTTCCGGCTTTATTTCAGTACTTTTAATCACTATTTTCATAGATTCAATAGCCTTTTCTGCATCATTATCATCTAAATAAAACTTATATAATGCCAAATGTACGAGTTGCGAATTCGGGTTAATTTTCAGAAGTTCTTTAGCAGTTTCAAAAGCCTTTCCTTTTTCATTATTTTCACTGTAGCGGAAAATAAGCGCCAGATAATTCGATTCTTTTTCTGGATTGTCTTCAACTCGACTTTCTAAATTCTTTATTTGGTCTTTTTTACGGCCTGTAGCTTCATAAATTCGATTCCGCATGATATCTCTGCTTACTGAAATTCCGAACTCAGCATCCAACGCATCTAAAACTTCTAAAGCGGCATCATATTCTTTGGTTCTTACATAAAGTGAGGCTAAATCTTCTTTATAATCTGGATGAAACCTTACAAGCTGCTTAACCGTTTTTATAGCTTTGTCATACTCGTTTTGTGAAGCATAAAACCCATAGAGTTCATCTAAAAACCATTCGTTATCAGGATCTTTATCAACCGCTTCTTTCAAGGCATCTTCTGCTGCTCCAAAATTTTTAAGCTTATTGTAGCTCTTACCTAATTCAAAATACAAAACGGGTACCGAATTATCTATTTCAATACACTTTTGAAAGGCTTCTGCAGCTCTATCATAATTCTCTATTCCTTTTTGCTTTAAAGCCTCGTAAAATAGCTCTTGGAATTTATCTTCGTTATCACCCAAATCGTCATCAGGCGTTTTATTAAAATCTACTTGCCCATAATTTATCTGCGGAAGCAAAAGCATTCCGAAGAGAAAAAAGAATATGTAGATTTTTTGTTTCATTATTTATTCAATTATTTGGGCGTTACCACAAGGTTCGGGCTTGAAGTTTATCCTGAGCGGAGTCGAAGGGTTGCAAGTCCTCACTCCCCCAAAAAAAGGGGTCGTTGTGGGATTTTATTCATGCTTTCTATTTTATATTAATGAATTCATGAACATAAATGTTTCACTGCAACCCCTAACGCAAGCAGCAAGTCTTTAAGCATAATTTACAGCTTCAAATTGTATTCCAAACTCAAATCTATGAGATTCCCTCCTTTGAGGGAATGACAAAATTACTCTAATACCGAATAATCTCCAATGCTTATGCTAGTAAACACACCGTCATACTTCACATGATTACCAATCATAGCGTTGTCCAAATTAGCGTTTTTAATACTTGTATGGGTCTGAATTAAGCTATTTTTAACGGTTGAGTTTTCAATAACTGTATCGTTTCCAACAGAAACAAAAGGACCAATGGTTGTGTTTTTAAGCACTACGTTTTCGCCAATAAAGCAAGGTTCAATAATATTAGAATTCTCTAATTTTGCTGAAGAAGCTACCAATTGCTCTTCACCATCAGCTTTTAAAAACCCTAGCATACGTTGATTGGTTTCAATAGTAATGGCTTTATTTCCGCAATCCATCCACTCATCAACCGTTCCTGTTTTGAATACTCTGCCTTCTGCCATCATGCGTTTAATACCATCGTTAATTTGGTATTCACCTCCATTCATAATGTTGTCGTCCAATATTTCTTGTAGCTTTCCTTTTAAAATAGTTACATCTTTAAAATAGTAAATTCCAATTACAGCTTGGTCGCTTACAAAGGTTTCTGGTTTTTCAACTAACTCAACAATCTCTTGATTTGAATTTAACTTAACCACACCATAAGCTTCTGGATTATCGACTTGTTTTGTCCAAATGACGCTATCTGCTGCTGGATCTAAATCAAATTCTGCTCTAATCAAAGTATCTGCATAAGCGATGACCGCAGGTCCTGATAATGATGGTTTTGCACACATAATAGCATGCCCTGTTCCTAAGGGTTGGTCTTGACGATAAATGGACGCCTTTGCGCCTAAATTTTTAGCTAAATCTTCTAAACTTGAAACCACATCATCTCCAAACCACGCTGGATCTCCTAAAACAAAGGCTATTTCTTCAATAGGTTGCTTTAAAACTTTAGCAATATCTTTTACCAATCGGTGAACAATAGGTTGTCCTGCAACTGGAATTAATGGTTTTGGTACGGTTAAACTATGCGGCCGTAAACGAGAACCTCGTCCCGCCATTGGTACTATTATTTTCATTCCTCTCCCTAACCCTCTCCAAAGGAGAGGGGATTTTTATTAAGATTAATATTTTGTTCTATATTTCCATTTTGCCACGAACTAATGAATGTTTTTTGTTCTGAAATCAAAAATCGTTAATCGTAATTCGTCAATCACTTCGTTCCAGTACTCCCAAATCCTCCAGAACCTCGATCAGTATCAGAAAGAGTTTCAGCCTTTTCCCATTCTGCGCGTTCGTGTTTGGCAACAACTAATTGAGCAATACGTTCACCATTATTTATAGTGAATTCCTCATTTGAAAGGTTGACTAAAATTACGCCTATTTCACCTCTATAATCCGCATCAATAGTTCCGGGAGCATTAAGTACTGTAATCCCTTTTTTAGCTGCTAAACCACTTCTAGGACGCACTTGAGCTTCTATTCCTATAGGAAGTTCTATAAATAGTCCTGTACCTACAATACTCCGTTCTAATGGTTTTAAAACTCTAGCTTCTGATAAATTGGCACGTAAATCCATACCTGCTGATGCTATGGTTTCGTATTGTGGTAAATCGTGTCTCGATTTGTTTATTATTTTAATTTGCATACTATTTTTTTAACAATTGTTTTATTTCGTTTTTTTCTATGAAAACAACGAGCCCCAAAAATACTAAAACTAACATGGTATTTATATAATAGTTAGCATTTGTGTTTAAAGCAATTACAGATAATATAATTGCAAATAATAAATACCCTAAAATGCTTTTAAGACTATAAGGAACTGGATAAAATTTTTGCCCTAATACATATGACGCTATCATCATGATACCATAAGCTAATAAGGTGGCCCAAGCTGCTGCGATAAAACCTATTTTTTCTATCATAACAACATTAAATACTATAGTTATAGCTGCACCTACTAGAGACAAATACATGCCGAAAAGCGTCTTATCTGTTAGTTTGTACCAAATAGCTAGATTAAAATAAATACCTAGGCATAAATTAGCTAACAACACAATGGGGACAATATCTATGGCGATCCAGTAACTTTCATCTCTTACAATAAGAACTTTAAAAATATCTAAATAAGCTATGATAAAGATTAACATAGCACTTCCAAAAATAACAAAGTACTTCATTATTCTAGCATAAGTTTCTTTGGCATTTTTCTCTTTAGAATGATTAAAAAAGAAAGGCTCAGCACCTAACCGAAACGCTTGAATAAATATAGTCATGAAAACGGCTATCTTATAACAACCGCTATAAGCGCCGTTAATATCTTTTCCAAGCACATCCGGTAAAAGCCACTTATCAAAATTCTCATTGATAACATAAGCTAAACCAGCCACCATTATTGGTAATCCATAGTTTAATAGTTGTTTAAATATTGTTTTACTAAACTGTAATTTTGTTTTTAAAAAATATGGTGATAACAATAGAAACGTGACGCCGCTTGCAACCAAATTGGCAATGAAGATATATTTAACTAAGTCATTACTGTCATAATTTGGAAAACCTATACTATATTTTGGTATTGCCCATAGAAAGAAGAAGTTCAAAACTACTACCGTAAGTATATTGACTATTTTAATTGCAGCAAATTTGATTGGTCTTCCTGTAGCTCTTAAGTAAGCAAACGGAATTGCAACAATAGTATCTAAAACCAGTATCCCTATTAAAAGATTGAAATAATTTTGATTTAGATTCACCAATTCAGCTAGCTGTTGATTGAAAATTAAAACAACTGACAGAAACAAAACTGCCGTAACTGTTAAACTTATCATTGCGGTTGAAAACACTTTTTGCTTTTCCTCACTTTTACTGAAAAATCTAAAAAAAGCAGTTTCCATACCATAGGTTAGCAGCACATTAAAAAATGCCGCATACACATAAAACGTTGTGTTGTCCGAATAACTTGAAGTTTCTAAAGTGCTTGTATGCAGTGGTACTAACACAAAGTTCATTAGTCTTGGCAAAACAGTTGCCAAACCATATATGATGGTATCTTTAAAGAACTTCTTTAGTGTGCTCAAAAACTATTTATTTATAAAGTTAAAAATAGTGTTTTTATAACAAAAAAACCTAACTCGTTAAAGTTAGGTTTTTATAAATTTATGTAAGATGCTGAAACAAGCTCAGCATAATAATATTAATTATTCAAAGCTTCCGCTCCACCAACAATTTCTAATATTTCGTTAGTAATTGATGCTTGACGTGCTTTATTGTAAGTTAATTTAAGTTGATCTCTTAACTCAGTAGCGTTATCAGTTGCTTTGTGCATGGCTGTCATACGCGCACCATGTTCACTTGCAAAAGAATCTCTAACACCTTTAAACAATTGTGTTTTTAAAGACTTAGGAATAAGCTCTTCAACAATTTCTAATTTTGAAGGTTCAAAAATGTAATCTGCATTAACGTGAGCCGCACCTTCAACAGGAACAATTGGTAAAAACTGTTCAGTCATTACAATTTGAGTAGCTGCATTTTTAAATTTGTTATAAACAATTTCGATTTTATCAAACTCGCCAGCAACAAATTTCTCCATCAATAACTCTGCAATTTCAGCAACATTATCAAACGTTAAATCATCATAAACTTCACTTTTATTAGCAATAACACTATTAGTCTTTTTAAAAGCATCATTTCCCTTTTTACCAATAGCTAGATAAGAAACCTCTTGATGGGCATAAGTTTCAGAAACCAATCTGTTAATTTCTTTGATGATGTTTGAGTTAAAAGCACCTGCTAAACCTCTGTTTGAAGTAATAGCCACTATAAGTACTTTTTTTAATTCACGTTGCTCAGAATATGCACTTCCGGAATCTGCATCTAACGTTGCGCTTAAACTTTGTAAAAGTTCAGTTAACTTATCTGCGTAAGGACGCATTGCCGTAATAGCATCTTGAGCCTTCTTTAACTTTGCAGCAGACACCATTTTCATAGCGCTGGTAATCTGCATCGTTGAAGATACTGATGATATTCTGTTACGTATTTCTTTAAGATTCGCCATTGGCACCACCTAACCTCCCCAAAGGGGAGGGATTTTGTTAGTTATACTTTATGATTGCGTCCTCCTTTTAACTCCTCCCCTTCGGGGAGGCTGGGAGGGGCTATTTATACTTAGCTGATAAATCTTTTGCTACAGCGGTTAATGTATCTGTAACTTCATCAGTTAATTTTCCTGCTTTTAAAGTACTAAGTACATCTGCATGCTTCGCTTTTAAGAATTCTAAATAATCGCTTTGAAATTCTTTTACTTTTTCAACAGGCACATCTCTTAATAAGTTTTTAGATCCGGCATAAATAATAGCTACTTGATCTTCAACTGTAAACGGATCGTTTTGAGCTTGTTTTAAGATCTCCACGTTACGCTTTCCTTTTTCAATTACATTTAAAGTAACGGCATCAAGGTCAGAACCAAACTTAGCAAACGCCTCTAACTCACGATACTGTGCTTGATCTAATTTTAAAGTACCTGCTACTTTTTTCATTGATTTAATCTGAGCATTACCACCAACACGAGATACCGAGATACCTACATTAATTGCTGGACGAACACCAGAGTTAAATAAATCTCCATCTAAGAAAATTTG